>JBBTBY010000014.1 GCA_038043445.1 Spirochaetota bacterium | reverse complement strand
ACAAGGAATGACGGCATCTGTGCGAAAAGCGACATGCTGATACACTCCGTTGCAATGTGAAGGGCCGTTCGAAATGACAGTATCGATCTCATTGTGCCGCCTTACCAGAACCGCTGGACATAGGAGAAGAAAATATCGGGAATGAGCATCGTGTCGACAGCCATTGCGGGCAACACACCTCCCAATGTACTGACCGCGAGTTCCCCGGCAGAGTTCCTCAACATGCCGAATATGTCGTTCAGACCGAAGAGCGATGACGTGCCCCCGCCGAGCACCTGTCCGCTTCCCGATATCACGCTGGCGTTGATGATGACTTTGCCTGCTTGCTGTCCGCCCACACCGTACTGCCCCGGGTTCCAAAGCTGCAGCTCCTGCCTCGTGGTAAGGAGCCCGGTGCTCGCCGGAGGCGTGATGTTCAAGAGGTCCGCCATCTTTCCTTCATACGCCGTCGTCGATCCGTTGAAGTAGAAGAACGTCTTGTCATTGCCTGCGTTCTGGGTATAGCGGATATCACTATTGCCGCTCGGTGTACGTTCGCCAACACGCGTCGATGAAGATGCGACATACAGATCGTTCCCGGATGAGGCCGCTATCGCCGCGCCGACCGTTTTCGGCAGATCGCGGTTAAAACGCGTCGTCATGTCAAGATAGCTCAGCCCGGCGTTCACACCGGTCGTCCGTTTCGTAAGCGAAATGAGATTGACCGTACGCGAATCGATCCAGCGAACGAGCTGCTCGACACGCACCACGTCGCCGTTCATATCGGTGAGCACGCGGCCGGCCATGAGATCGGTGGTGCGCTTTTCCGAGGCGATGGAGCGCGTGAGGGCAAGTTTTGAACGCTCACGGTCGATGAGCCCGCGGAGCTTCTGCTTCCTGTCGTCGAACCTACGTGCCGGCGGCGGCGTGTCGAACGACGGTATGCCGCCGAGCATGTCGCTGATGTCGGCATCGTTCGCCTTTTTCGGGGGTATGAGATTACCGTTCTCATCGACGATGGCGAGAAAGCCTCCCGAAACGGGCACGAGCGTATTTCCGCTGCCGAAATCGACGGTACCCTCGACGGTCAGCAGTTTTGACGCACCCTTCTGGAATGTAATGACGAATGTCGTTCCGCGGACGGATGCGATGGCGTTGGGGGTCTCGACATTGAACGACTGGTGTACCGCGAGTTTAGCAAGATGCATCCACGCCTTGCCGGCTGCGAGACGAAGGTCGACGTTCTTTTTCGTCGCTGCAGCGGATCCGAGGCTCACCTCGGTGTTCTCCGCTATGCGAACGGTGGCGGATGGTCTCTGCGATGTAAGTTCAACGACGCCCTTCGCGGTGCGTATCGAATCGGAATTGACGAGTTTATCTTTGACGGCGGCCGCTTTCCATGCCGTTTCACCGCCGCGCTTTATCGAAACGCTCCCCGCGAGCGATACGATGGTCAGTTCTATCGCGTGCGCGGCAGAGAAGGTGAGCGCAAAAATGAAGGATGCCCGTATGAATGAACGCATCGTATGCCTCCCGGAAAAACCAATCACCCGAGCGAGCACATGCGGAGTTTCCGTCACGATAAAAATAACATAACGCCGTGATTTGTCAATGCACAAGCTGTCGTGAAAATAGAGAACAAGGGCTCATGAGCCCTTGTTCCATGCAACAGAGCGGTCGCTGTTCTCAGCGCCCCGGTCTATTTCAACTATGGTGTTTCACGACGATATCGTGCGGGATCTATGTTCTTGAGAGCGGGAGCGTAATGACGAATGAATTGCCCGTACTGCGGGGCACGCAGGCGATGGAGCCGCGGTGTTTCTTGATGATGGCGCGGGCGATGAAAAGCCCGAGGCCGGTGCCGGCAATATGGTCCGCATCGCGGTCAAGGCGCGAGAATTTCCTGAAGAGCTTTTTCACATCGCGTGCTGCTATCGGCGTGCCGTCGTTATAGATATCGATGGTCACACGGGAGGCTTGCGCTACGGCGCGAACGGTTATGCACCCGCCCGCCGATGCGTAGGATGCCGCATTGCCGAGGATGTTCATTATCGCGGCGGCGAGCATGCCGCTGTCCGCGGGGACGATGATGCCGGGTGCTATATCCGTTCCTATCGTGAGCCGGCGCTGCTCGGCAATGGTGCGTATGGATGCGGCAGCCGGCAGTATGACCGTGTCGAGCGTCGTCGGTCGAAGCACGGGGACGAACATCTTCTCGCCGATGCGCTCGAACATGAACAGGTTCTTCATCATGGAATCGAAATAACCGAGATAGGTGAGCGAGGTGGCGATGATCTTCTTCTGCTCATCGCTCACGGCGCCGAAATACCCGTCCTTGAGCGCATAGAGGTTCTGCATTGCCGCGGCGAGCGTGCCCTTAAGTTCGTGCGCGATGAACGCGAAACGATGTGCCGGCAGCGCGACCGCGGGCTTTTTCTTTTTCGGGTACTTCATCGATGCGGCCGCTTACGGTTCGCCGAGCTCATCGACAATGCCGCCGCGCCGGAGGTAATCCCGATAATGTTCGGCGTCGCGCTCGAGTATCGAGTGGAGGTATGCGATGTTCTTTTCGATGTAGCCCGCGTAGAGGTTCTCGTCAATACCCCAGCGTTCGCGGAAATGCAGATGCAGATGCTCGGTCTTATTCCCGAAATCGGCGGTCAATCGCTGTGCAGCGACCTTGCGGTAGAAGTTCTCCGTTTTCTTGAGCAGATCGAATTCCGAGGTGAACACCGTCGTCCCGCTTTCGCGTACCTCGCGGTAGAGGAGGAGGAGCTTCTCCAGATAGAGCCTGTCGGCAAGCTGGCCGATGAGGTCGGCCGAGCCCACGATAAAGCCCGCACTCTGTATCATCGGGGAACTGAAATTGATCGCCGACGGTGCGAGCCCGAGCATGGTGCAGGCTATCATCTTCGCACAGGAGGCGATGTCCTCTTCGGAATACCCGTTGGCGGTAAGATATCGTTCGGTGAAGCGCATGCTCCGCTTCTCATGATGCGCCCCGTATTTTGCGCCTGTGCCGTCGTTGTCGTTCTTCTCCTGTATGAAGCCGATATCGTGCAGGAGCGAGGCGATGAGCGCAAGCCGCGCCCCCCGCTCGTCGATGAGCCTCGTGCCGATGTGTACGCCGTGGATGAGGCGCAGCGCCGCGAGGAACACGTTCTCAGTATGCGCGAAGTCATGATAGCCGGTATTGCTCGCCTTATATTCTTCATGGTCGCCGGAGAATATCCGCCGCGTGTCGTTATAGACGGCGCGCACCGCTTCAACGCTCCCCTCCATGCGCATGGCGGTGAGGACGTGCTCTATCTCCGCGTAAATATCACGCGGGCCGAGGAACATGATACCAGCTTTTCTTTGATCGTCCATTACTGCCCCGAAGATGACATATAACAACATTATCGGACGATGGTGATGTAAAAATTATAGACAGGTTTTTGCGCCTGCCGGCTGCCCTTTCCCCGTAGTGGCGTTGCCGCTGGGCTGCGCCAAAGGCGCTCGCCTTAAAAAGGGGAACGGCGCTGGGGGTCAGATGGTATCATCCTGAGCGGAAAACCGAAGCGGTTCGCCGACGCCGGGTCGATCTTCTTCGCCGCTATCGCGGTGCGGAACGCGGTGGGAGTCATGCCGGTGAAGCGCTTGAAGAGCCGGTTGAAATTGGCAAGATCGTTGAACCCGGTGCGGTATGCCGCATCCGCAATGGCTATATCCTTCACGGAGATGAGCTCGCAGCATTTCTCCACACGCACGCGGTTCAGATACTGCAGCGGCGTGAGCTTCAGGTGTTTTTTAAAGAGGCGTATCAGGTGCTTGGCGCTCACTTCGGAATCGGACGCCATCTCGCCGCTTTCACCGAGGAGATGGTACTCGGACTCGATGCGCATGAGTGCGGTATAAAGCGGAGAGGGCATATCCTTGAAACGGGAGAGCACGGAACTCTTCTCGGCGGACGAACGCTCGATGATGGCGATGAGTCGTGCCGCGGAAAGGGCTATCATCCGTTCATAGCGGTGCTGCTTGAACATGTATTCACGGAACATCGCATCTATCGTGCGCTCGAAATCGTCCGCCTGGTCGGGCAGGAGCGAGAGTGCGCAGCGGCCGGAGCGGATAATGGCGGCAAGTGCGGCAGCCGTCGGTGCGAGCGAGTGCGCGCGGAAGAATTCCGGATAGAACGCTATGCTCGTCTGATCATGCGTGCCGGCAGCGGCGAAGGAGTGTTCGATGGTCGGCGGTGTGAAGAGGACATCATGCGCGCGGAAGGGCGTTCGTTCGCCGTTGAGGATATGAACGCCGTCGCCCGTGTGAATATAGGTCAGTTCGGTGAAATCGTGGCTGTGCGGCGGATACGATGTGATGGTCCCCGTCCGCGATATGCCGAACGGCATGATGCTTCTGCGATGCGATATTATCTTCACGATAACCCCTCAGTGAGCGGCGCGTATCGTCAGCGGAAGATATGCATGATATCGTTCGCGGTTATGATGATCCCGAGCGATACTAAAAGCGCGAAGCCGACCATCTGTATGCGGATAAGAAGCGCGCGGTTGAGCGGCTTCCTCGATATGAATTCCCAAAGCGAGAACACTATTATCGATCCGTCAACGATGGGGATCGGCAGGAGGTTCATGAGAAAGAGGATGAGGCTCAGCACGGCGGTGAAATTGATGAGCCCAACGATGCTCGTTTTCGCCACTTCCTGCGTCATCTGCATGATGCGAATGGGGCCGCCCACCGAATCCTTGAGCGGCAATTGCCCGGTCACGAGCATGCCGAGCCCGCGCACATAGCTTGTCAAGGTCGATGCGCTCTCCGTGAACCCGCTTATGATGGCGCGATGGAGCGGCTTGCCGGGTGTACGTTCGGTGGAAAGCGGCGCATCGGAGAATTCCACGCCGATGACGCCGTATGAAGTATTGCCGGATCTTTTCGTCGCGGGGATGACATCACGCGTTACGGTCTCTTTTCCGCGGCGCACGCTTATCGTTATCTTTGTTCCGGGATTATCGTACACGGCGGTGCGAAAATCGCTGTAATAGGAGACTGCCTTCCCGTTCACCACGGCGATAGTGTCGCCCGCCTTAAGCCCGGCGTTCTGCGCCGCCGAGTTCGCCTGTACGCGTTTTATCGTGAGCGTCGTCGATGCTATGATAATCCCCGATGAGCCGCCCATGAAGCGCTGCATATCATCGCCGCGCAGCTTCAGATCAACGGTCGCACTGCCGCGCCGTACGGTGAATTTTGTTTCCGAATCCTTGGCGAAAGCGCTTACGTCCTTCAGGGCATCGTACACATCGCGGTCGGTGCGTACGGACTTCTTGTTCACCGAAATGATCACATCGCCGCTCCTGAAACCGGCGCGATGCGCTGCCGAGATCTCATCCTTGCCGCCGGCGTATTTTGCGTTCTCGAAAACGCTCAGTGTCGGTGCGTAAAAATTCCGCGTTGACGGAAGCATGGCGAGCGCTGCCAACAGCATGACGGCGAAGAAATAATTGAACGCCGGACCGCCGACAGCGATGGAAAGCCGCTTCAACGGGTGCGTATTGAGGAAATCGTCCTTCGATCCGCCCTTGTCATTGGGGTCTTCGCCCTTGAATTTGCAGTAGCCGCCGATGGGGAACCAGCCGATCTGGAATTTGATGCCCCAGAGCGTTTTTGAGATGATGCCTTTGCCGTACCCTATCGAGAATACTTCCGCTTTTATGCCGGTAATAAGTCCCATGACGAGATGGCCGAGTTCATGCACGAAGATGAGAACACCGAGCACGACGAACGCTATTATCCAGAAGAGAATATCCATGTTTGTTTTCCTTTGTGATGAGTATTATAGCAAAAGGGCGGGGGAAAGCAAACGGCTAGAGTTTCTGTTTCCCGCTCATCGTTGCGATATCGACGGCGAACGTGCAGGTACGCGACATCTGCTTCTCATCATAGACGAACGGTCCTTCGGTGAATTTCGACATGAGTATATCGAGCGCCCTCTTCTTCTCGGCGGCGTCGGTAATGAACCGCACGCGTCCTGTCCCGAGCACCGAGCGATAGCGTACGCCCCAGTGGCAGGCCGTCTCCCCGCGAATGACGGCGTAATTATCGAACACGGAGAAAGCGACCGATGGGTGCCTTCTGAGCATGTCGATCTTCCGCCCTTCGAGCGCGCAATGGATGAAGAGCGTCCTCTCGCGGTAGCCGAAATTGAGCGGCAGCGCGTAAGGGGTATCGCCGTCGATGAGCGCAAGCGTCGCCACCTCTGCCGACTTCAGTATCGACTCTATCTCCGCCGTATCGGTTATTTCCCGTTCTTTTCTTCGCATCGTGATGCTCCCGTGTTATTCGATGTAGCCGTTCTTCTGGAGGTTCCACAGCTTTTTATATACGCCGGGCCGCCGTATCAATTCCGTGTGCCGTCCCTCATCGACGATGCGTCCGCGCTCAAGGACGATGATACGGTCCGCGTTCATTATCGTCGAGAGCCGGTGCGCGATGATGATGGCCGTGCGTCCGCGCAAGAGCCGCGCGAGGTCGCGCTGAATATCATGCTCGGTCTTTGAGTCGAGCGATGATGTCGCTTCGTCAAGGACGACGATCTTTGTCTTCGCAAGGAGGGCGCGCGCAATGGACACGCGCTGTTTCTCGCCGCCGGAAAGCTTCACGCCACGCTCGCCGACGATGGTGTTCTCCTCCAGGGGAAAGCTCTTTACCACTACATCGAGCTGGGCAAAGCGCATCGCGGCAAGCACATCCTTCCGCGGCGCGTCCGGGTTCGAGAAGGCGATGTTGTTGTACACCGTATCGTCAAAGAGCATGCATTCCTGCGGGACTATCGCCATCGAACGCCGAAGCGATTCCTGCGCCACGTCGCGAATATTCACGCCGTCGATACAAATGCAGCCCTCATCGACATCGTAGAGACGATAGAGCAGTTTCACGAGCGTTGTCTTCCCGCAGCCGGAGCGGCCGACGAGAGCCACCCGTTCATGCATGCGTATCGAAAGTGAGAAATCCGTGAACACGTTCTTCTTGTGATAGCGGAATGAAACACCCTTGAGCTCTATCTTCCCGTTCGGGACCTTCATCGGCGGTGCCGACGGCGCATCCTTGATGGAGTTCTCTATCTTCGCGTACTGGAAAAGCGATTCGAAATCCGCCATGGCGCGATAGAACTGGCGCATGCCGTGCACGAAGCCGAAAAGCGGCCCGATGATATTGCCGTAGAGCGTGTAGATGAACACCACCGTGCCGAGCGTCATCGCGTGATGCATGAACGCGTACACGGGATACGCCACCAGGGCGAATGCGCCGGCGCCGAGTATTATCGTCTGGCCCGCGTCCCAGAAACGGTAGAAGTGCCAGTGCGTACGCATCGCATCGCGCGTGGTACCCGAGGAGTCGGCATAGCGGCGGCGTATCATCCCTTCCTTGCCGTAATATTTTATCGAATCGACGTTGGCGAACACATCGCCGATGAACCCCTTCTCGCGGTCGTCGGCATTGTTCGCGGCGAGATTGTACGGCTGCTGTATGTTCTGGAGGATAAGGCTGTACGCAATGAATACCGCCACCGTCGCGAGCACGGTCACCATCGGTATCCAGCTGAAGCACACGAGCGATATCGATACCGCGACGAGCTGAAAAAAGAGCGGTGCGAACTGGAAGAGGAAGATATCGGTCATGCCTTCCACGGCGCGTCCGCCGCGCGAGAGCCGCGAGATGAGGGAGCCCGACTTGTGCGTGGTGTGGAATTCATGCGAAAGCCCGACCAGATGGCCGAAGAATTTATTCTTCAGGTCGAAGATGAGCCTTGATTCAAGCTCATTGATGAAATGCAGATGCGCGAATTTCGCGAGCGATCGCATCAGTATTATCCCGCCGTATCCCGCAGCAATGGCGGCGAGAAGGCGTACGAATAATTCTACGGCAAGCTTTCCGCCGGCAAGATCGGTGCCGCGATCGATGATGAGCTTAAAGAGAAGCTTATCCGCCGCCACGCTCGCTTCGACCAGGAGGCTCACGGACAGAATGATGACCACGTACGGGATGTAGCGCTTCACTATGTCGAGGTAAATGGTGAAATTGAATTTGAAATCTATCCTTTCTTTTTTCTGCTCTTTCATGTTATTCCCTTGTCATGGTCCCGCTCACTGCTTTCCTGACGAACGGGCTCTCGAATTCCTCGGCGATGGCGTCCATGATGATGACGTCATACACCGTTCCGCCGATAGGCCATGCCTTCCGGCGCCGCCCGATGAGCTTGAAGCCCGCCTTCTCATACGCCCGCTGTCCGCGCTTGTTGAACTCGAACACGCTCAGCCGCACATTCCGGAGATTGAGGATATTGAACGCGAAATCGAGCGTGAGCTTCGTCGCCTCGGTGCCGTATCCTTTATCGTGGTAGTTCTTGTCGCCGATGAGTATCCCGAAATCGGCGAGGCCGTGCACGAGATCGATGCGATGCAGCCCTGCAGTGCCGATCATCGTATCGGTGGCGATATCGACGATGGCGTGCACGATCTCGCTTTTATCCTTCCCTTCGCACGCGTTCGAAAGCCAATTCTGCTCCGAGGGTACCGTCACCATGGATGATGCGATCGAAAGATTTTTTGTGATAGCGAGATCATTGAACCATCCGCAGATGAGCGGTGCGTCGTCCGCTGAGAGCGGTGAAAGATAGACCTTTGTTCCGATAAGTTTCCTGAAGTACTTCATGTTCCTCTCCTGTATCCTTCAGCGTGCAGCATAGATGACGGCACCCATCACCTGTTTCCAGACGATATCGATATCATGAAAGCCGGCTTTTGCAAGTCCGGCAATATGCGATCGTATCGTTGCC
>JBBTBY010000013.1:48453-181035 GCA_038043445.1 Spirochaetota bacterium | reverse complement strand
TTCGTCGCTTCCGGGATAAGGGGGCTTCCCGCCAATGCGCGTGATACCGTCGAGGGTGAAACCCCCGCCGCGGATGCTATCTCACGGCGGGAGATCGTTGCTTTCTTCTTCAAATACGCTATGCCCTATTTATTGAACGCCGCATCGAACGCCACGTTCGACGGCGCAAAGTCCATGCGCTTGACGAACGCGCACGCCTCTTTGGCGCCCTGTTCGCGTTCCATGCCGCTGTCCTCCCATTCGACGGAGAGCGGTCCCTTGTAGCCGATATTGTTGAGCGCGCGGATTATCTCCTCGAAATTGATAGTGCCGCGGCCGAGGGAGCGGAAATTCCATCCGCGCCTGGGGTCGCCGAACTCGAGGTGCGAACCGAGTATGCCCTCGAAGCCGTTGAGCGTGACTATGGCGTCCTTCATATGGACATGATAGATGCGGTCGGCGAACGTTTCGATGAAGCGTACCGGCGATACGCCCTGCCAGTGCAGATGCGAGGGATCGAAATTGAAACCGAACTCGGGCCGGTTCTTTACCGCCGCGAGCGCGCGTTTCGCCGAGTAGATATCGAACGCTATCTCCGTCGGATGCACTTCGAGCGCGAACTTCACGCCGCATTCCTTGAACACGTCGAGTATCGGATCGAACGTCTTCGCGAAGAAGGCATATCCTTCGTCAAGCTCTTTCTGCGTTACCGGCGGGAATGAGTAGATCATGTGCCATATCGGCGAGCCGGTGAAACCGCAGACGGTATCGATACCGAGGTTCTTCGCCGCACGCGCCGCGTTCTTCATCGATTCTACCGCCCAGGCACGTTTCTTTTCGGCATTGCCCTTGCAGTCAGCAGGCGCGAAACCGTCGCTCCGTGCGTCATTGTTCAGGTCACAGATGAGCTGCCCCGCGAGGTGATTCGATATCGCGCGCAGTTCAAGCCCGTATTTTTTCATTACTGATTTCTTGTCATCGCAGTATTTCCTGTCCTTCGCCGCCTGGAACACGTCCATGTGGTCGCCCCAGCAGGCGAGTTCAAGGCCGTCATAGCCGAAGGCTTTTGCTTTCTGGCACATTGTTTCGAACGGCAGATCCGCCCATTGTCCTGTGAAGAGAGTTACTAATCGTCCCATATTCTTCCTCCTGTTTTTTCTCCCCTCTCTACGCGCGTACTCGCGTGTGGAGAGGGGCCGGTGTGCGCCACGGATGGCGCAACTGGCGCGAGCCACGGATGGCAATTCGCGCTTCGGGTGAGGTTTTGCTGCTACACCTTCACCCATTTTTCGTTTTTCGCGCTCTCAATGATCTTATCGCAAAGCTCGAGCTCGCGCAGTCCATCCTTGAACGTCGCATAATTGACAGGGCCTGTGCCGCCGGCAAGGATGCGCCCGTAGTACTCCTTGTACATCTGCTTGAACGTATCGGGGAAGCCTTCATTGTGGCCGCCCGGATAGCTCACGATGCCGCGTGCTTCCGGTGAGAGAAGCGAGGGGTCTTTCAGAAGATGTTCGTTCGCCTTGTCGCGATTGCCGATCCAGAGCTCATTGGGCCGCTCGGAATCGTACGATACGGCTTTTTTCGAACCGTCTATCTCGAAGTACAGGCGGTTCTTCCGCCCCGCGGAGACCTGACTGACCGTGAGTACGCCGCGCGATCCATTGTTGAACTTGAAGAGCACCGTCGCATAATCCTCGGTCGTGATGGGAACGTCGATATAATCCTCGGGCTTCAGCATCTTGCCCGAATACGTCTCCACCGGTTTTGTCGGTTTCTTGCGCTTCTCGTGCACGGTGAGGAGATCCGCGAACACCGCCTCGATCTTCACGCCGGAGATGTTCTCTATCATGTCCATCCAATGCGATCCGATATCCGCTATCGCCCGCGATTCGCCGGACATCGCCGGTTCAAGACGCCAGTTGTAATCGGTCTCGTAGTAGAGCCAGTCCTGGAGATACGAACCGTGTATCGCATAGATACGCCCAAGATCCCCCTTCGCCGCCATCGTTTTCACTTCGCGGACGATGGGGTAGAAACGCAGATTGAAATTCACCGCGTTCTGTACTTTCTGCTTTTCAGCGAGCTCCACGAGTTCCTTTGCTTCCTTCGCGGTGGTCGCAAGCGGCTTCTCGCAGATAACATGCTTGCCTGCGAGGAGGGCATCCTTGACCATCGGGTAGTGAAGGAAATTCGGCGTGCATACATGCACCGCCTGAATGTTCGGGTCCTTCAGGAGCTCCTTGTAATCGATGTAGTACTTGTCCACACCGAGCTGATCGGCGCTTTTCTTCGCTACATCGGGATTATTGTCCGAGAACGCCACGACGTTCACGATGCCGGTACGCCGAAGCGCTTCCATATGCGCCGGCCCGATGAAGCCCAAGCCGATGACACCTACATTCACTTTTGCCATATGAACCTCCGAATACGATATTCGCAGGCGAGGTACGCGGTCCCCGAGCGATGTCGAGGGGCGACCCCGCCTGCGAACAAATTATATTTTCACTTCCGCGTTCTTCTCCGACGACTGATAAATGCCGTTAAGCACCTTCTGTATCGCAAGTCCGTCCTCGCCGGGGCAGGTACAGGTAACGCCGTTCTGCACGCAGTCGATGAAATGGCCGTGGCGGTCCTTGTATTCTGACTTGTCGAAATCGATCTTTTCGGTAGCAAGTGCGCTGCCGCGTTCGCCGTAAAGCGATATGCCGTCATTGTTGACAAGCGCGCCGTTCTTATCGCCCATGATAAGCGACCACGAATTCTCATCGACACGGTTCGCGGCCCACGACACTTCTATTGTCATGGAAGCGCCGTTATCGAAGCGCACGAACGCGCTTGCGAAATCTTCTACATCCATGATGCCTTTGGGGTCGCGCGGGCCTGCCCACATGCCGGTGCACACATATTTCTTGATGTCCTTGCCGAACACATTATATGTCATGCCGGATACCGCGATGGGCTTGGGCTTTCCCATCATATACCACGTACGGTCGATGACGTGAATGCCGATATCGATGAGCGGTCCGCCGCCGGAAAGTGCTTTCGTTGTGAACCAGCGTCCGAGCCCGGGTATGCCGCGGCGGCGTATCCATGCACATTTCGCGTGATATACTTTCCCGAGCGTGCCGTCCTCGCGGAGATCATTGACCTTCTGCGCTTCGGGCGTGAATCGCTGATTGTGCCCGCACATGAGTATCTTCTTCGCCTTCTTCGCAGCGGCGACCATCGCCTCCGCTTCCTCGACGTTCATCGCCATGGGCTTTTCGGTCATGACATGTTTTCCCGCTTCAAGCGCCATGATGACAAATTTCGCGTGGAACGAATTGGGTGAGCATACGGACACCGCATCGATCTCCGGATGCTTCTTGATAAGCTCTTCTGCGGTCTCATACGCGTTCGGGATGCTGTATTCTTTTGCACGCGTCGTGCGAGCCGCTTCCACCGGATCGCATATCGCCACGACCTCAGCGCCAGCTTTCTTATATCCTTCAGCGTGGTTCTTCGATATCTGTCCTGCGCTGATAATGCCGATTTTTATGGTTTTGCTCATTATCTGTTCTCTCCTTGGTTTTCCACTCGCCCCTCCCCTCTCTCACATCCCCGTGAGAGAGGGGAGGGGTCGGGGGTGGGGTGGGTGATTATTTATTTCCTGCCGCAAGCTTGTTCTTCGTCAGGTACGTGTAGCTCTGTTCTATCGCGGTGAACATGTCCGTATCACAGCGGTCAAGCTCCACGATGACCCAGCGAAGCACCGCAGGATCGGCGGCTTGTATTATCGGCGGGATGTTCAGTTTGCCCGTACCGAGCGCAAGCATCGCTTTATCCTTCTCGAGCGGGCCGTCCTTGATATGGAGGAATATCGTCCGCTTCTTGAGCTTCGCCGTTTCCTTCGCAGGGTCGTTCGCCTGGAAATTGCTCGCCCAGTACGCATCGATCTCGAACCATATTTTCGGTGCGAGCGCGGCGAAATGATCATAGGCGAGCTTGCCGTCGACGACGACATATTCCCACCAGTGATTATGGATGAAGAGCTTTATCTTGTGCTTCTCAAGCGCATCGGCGATGGCATTGAGCTTTTCCGCCGTCTTCTTTATCTCGTCGAGCGTCTTGAACTGGTCCTGCCCGAAGCCGGTGCAGGCGCAGTCAAGCCCGAGAATGCCGGCCGTGTCGACGGCTTCCTGAACGTTCGTCAGTTCCCGCACCCACGGTCCGTGGCTCGATGACACGACCATGCCGTTGTCCTCGACGACCTTCCTCAATTTCGCCGGCCCAAGGTCATAGAAGCCCGCGGGCTCCACTCCCTTGTAGCCGATCTTCCCGAGCCGCTCGATGACGGCAATGGGGTTCACTTTCGCTTCCTCGCGCAGCGAATAGAGCTGCACCGAAATCGGTTTTATTTCAGCCATTATTTCCTCCTGGCTTTTTTATGCACCGGCTTTTGCCGTATGCTTTTTCGCTTTTTCTGTGTCGCTCGTTCCTTTGCTGCCGTGCGGCGTACACCCTTCTTTTTGGGTGAAGCGGATGCGCGCTTTTTTCCCGCATGTGCCGTGACGGCCGCTTTTCGTTCCTTCTCCGGTGTTTTCGCGGACGCCTGCCGTTCCGGCGGGAACACATCGATCTCTGCCGCGCATGCGGAGGCATGATCCCCTGCGGATGTCACTACGGTGAACTTGATATAGCGCGCCGACAGCGGCTTTTTCAGCGGCACGACCTGCAGAACAGGATTGTTCACGATATTGTCGAATCGCCCGCCCGCCGCTTTTTTCCATGAAACGCCGTCATCGCTCACGCCGAAAAGATATATCTCTGCGAGCGCACCGCCGTGCCCGTCCTGCCGCGGGAGATAACCGAATGCGCCGATGGCAAGGGGCTTCCCGAGATCGATGATGATCTCATGCGGGGGCGGTAGCGGCGTTCCGCCGCTCCATTTCGTATGCCATATCGTTTTCGGATCATCGTCGATGGCGTTCTCCGCCTTATTGTCATACTGCGTCTCCGCGCTGCTTGCCCGCACGACGCGCCAATCCTTTTTCGCATACCCGAAGCGCTTCTCGAGCGTCGTCGCCTTGCCGAGCGACATCGCGCCGGGATTATCAGCCGGGAACACGGCGGCGCGTACGAGCCCTCCTTCGGAAAGAGAGACGGGTTTTTCAAATATCGGCGATGCTGCGTCCGGCGTTCTCCCGTTGAGCGTATAGCGGACGCGTGCGGCACTCCCCGCGCTGATGCTCACGGCACCGTTCCTGTCGCGAGCAATGAGCGGGTCCTCAAGGAATACCGGCGCATGAAACAAGCCGATGCGGGAAAGCACTATCGGCGCTTTCGCTTCGATGCGCACACGGAAACGGCGCGCAGTGATATCGCTGAAGCGCGCGAGGCGTTTGTACCCTATCGTCGTTCCCTGTGTCACGGGTGTAAAGCCGGATGCGGTCTCCGCTTCGAGCTTCCACGAGGTCACACGCTGACCGAGCGCGATATATTCCTGGATGAGCAGATTGTTCACCGTCGTCGGCGAGGGGAACACGATATCGATCGATGATGCCGTAACGCCGTCGTCGGTCGCCCAATAGGTCCCGTCATTGCCGTCGATGAGATTCTTTACCGCGAATCGCCTGTCATTGCCGCGTACGTTCTTTGCCGTGAGCGCTGCCCCGAGGACAACATCGGTCTTGAACACAGCGTCGCGTGCAGCGCGGAAACCGGCAAGGCGTTCAACATCGATCTCATGGAAAAGCCCGCGGCGGTCGGGCGGGATATTGAGCAGAAGCGTCGCGCCGCGGCCCACGGATTCGTAGTACATGGCGAGAAGATTCGCCACCGATCGCACCTCTGCATTCTGGCGCTCATGCCAGAACCAGCCGGGGCGTATCGAGACATCGACTTCCGGCGGGAGCCATGTTGTACCGTTCTCGTGGCCGTAACCGAGATCGTTGAACGGGTTATATCCTTCCGGATGATATCCCGGATATCGCCCTTCCATGTTCATCGTGCACCACATCGTTTCAGCGGCGAAACCGGATTCATTGCCGACCCAGCGAATATCGGGGCCGGCATCGCTGAACATGACGGCGTTCGGCGCAAGGCCGCGTACGAGCGCATGCGTGTTCGCCCAGTCGTAGTAATGTTCCTTGTCGATGAAGCGTTTCTCCCGTGCACCGCCGTAGTAGCCGTCGCCGCCGTTGGCACCGTCGAACCACACTTCGAACACATCGCCGTAATTGGTGAGAAGTTCGCGGAGCTGATTTCGGTAATAGGTGATGTATTCCGGCTTCGCGTAATCGGGATGATTCCTGTCCCACGGCGAGAGATAAACGCCGGTCTTAAGTCCGTACTCAGCGCAGGCGTCGAAGAATTCACGGACGATATCGCCCTTGCCGTTCTTGTAAGGGCTTGCCTTCACGGAGTGCTCGGTGAATTTGCTCGGCCAGAGGCAGAACCCGTCATGATGCTTGCAGGTGAGTATGAGCCCTTTCATCCCCGCTTCGTGTGCGGCGCGCGCCCACTGTTTCGGGGAGCATGCGCTCGGGTCGAATATCAACGGCTTCTCATCGCCGTAGCCCCATTCAAGATCGGTGAACGTGTTCGTGGTGAAGTGGACGAAACCGTAATACTCGAGCCTATGCCATGCGAGCTGACGTGCGGACGGAAGAGCGCCGAACGGCGCTACAGGTGAAATGCTCATGCGTATCCCTTTCGCGGAACAATGCGTTATTTATATTTCGCGGCCACCGCTTTGCCGAGCGCTGCGCTCTTATACGCAAGGTCGATGACGTGTATCGGACGGCGCGCCCATTCCGCGGTGATGACAAGCGGCGTTCCCTTCGTTATATGATCGGCGATATTCTTATAGAACGGCTTGTAATCCGTCGGCGGGTTAACGCCTTTGGTTATCGACTGCGTACCGTCGATATTGCTCGAGATGAGCTGCCAATTATTGCCGTCGAACACATACGCGCCCTTCGTGCCGGTCACTTCGACCCAGCCGTTCTTCGGGTTCGAATCGATGTTCGATATCGTGAGCGTAAGCCATGCGCCCTTCTTGAAGCGCACGACCGCATAACCTTCATCCTCTATGGCGTCCTTTTTCCATTTGATCTGCGGACCCCAGAAGCCTTTTTTCGCGAAGCCGGTCACTTCGACGATATCGTCGTTCATGATCTGCAGGCTGTACTCGAGGAGGTGTACGCCCCAGTCGTACAGTACGCCGCCGGATATCGACTTGCTCGAACGCCACCAGTCGCGCGGCTTGCCCCATTTTCCCATATGCGCTTCGATGCGTATCACATCGCCAATGGCGCCTTTCCGGATATGCTTGAGCGCTTCGAGCACGCAGCCGTCCCAGTGGCGGTTATGATAGGTGGAGAGTGTGAGCCGTTTCTGCTTTGCGAGTGCTATCATGGCATCGCATTCTTTCGTGGTAATGGCGAAGGGCTTTTCGCAGACGACGCTTTTCCCGGCGGCGAGGCATTTGAGCGCAAGGGGCGCATGCGAATCGTGCGGGGTGATGATAACGACAAGATTGACCGGTGAACGAGCGAGCATGGCCTCAACACTGTCGTAGGTCTCAATGCCGGGAAAATCCTTGGCTGCTTCGGCAAGACGGGCGGGGTCGAGCTCGGTGACCGCCCACGGGGTCATACCCGCGGCCTTCATCTGGTTAAGATGCGCCTTACCCATATTGAACGCGCCGCCGTAGCCGATGACGCCGACCTTGATATCAGACGGTTTCCTGTGTTTTGCCATTGTTTTCCCCGCTTCCCCGGTATCTTCGCAACAGGTGCGAAAGCGGGTTCAGCATTTTTTCATGCACTATAGTGCATGAATGAACCTAAATATAATACCGGCTATCGGGGAAGTCAAGCGAAAGCGGCTGCAATACGCATTTTCTTATGGGCATAATAAATCATCGGCCTTCCCTTGACGAAATTCGTGAAATGCCATATCATCATTTCACCGTTTATTACGGTAAGAATCGACTGAGGAGCAGCGAATGAGCGAGAAACGAGACTTTTTTTTCACATCGGAATCCGTGACCGAAGGCCATCCGGATAAAATATGCGACCATATTTCCGACGGCGTCCTCGACGCCTGCCTTGCCGAGGACAAGGATTCACGTGTAGCGTGCGAATCGCTCGCGAAGACGGGTATGATAATCGTTGCGGGGGAGATCACCACCCGGGCGAAGCTCGATTACCAGAAGATCGTCCGCGACACGGTAAAGAAGATCGGCTATTCAGACAGCGCCATGGGCTTCGACTACAAGACATGCGCGGTGCTCGTGGCTGTCGAGCAGCAGTCACCGGACATTTCGCAGGGCGTCACGAAGGGCAAGGGCCTCCATAAGGACCAGGGCGCGGGCGACCAGGGCATCATGTTCGGGTACGCGATCAATGAAACACATACCTTCATGCCGCTTTCCATCTACATCGCCAATCGCCTCTGCGAAAAGCTTTCCGATGTACGCCGCGATGGAACCATGCCGTATCTGCGCCCGGACGGGAAATCGCAGGTGACGATCGAATACGTCGACGGAAAGCCCGCACGTGTCGACGCTGTTGTCGTATCAAGCCAGCATGCGGATGAAGTGACGCATAAGCAGATCGAGTCCGACGTGAAGAAATATGTCATCGATCCCGTGTTCGACGAAGAAGGCAAGCTCGATATGCTCGATAAGCGGACGAAATACTACATCAATCCGACCGGGCGTTTCGTCATCGGCGGCCCGCAGGGCGACTGCGGCGTCACCGGGCGCAAGATAATCGTCGATACGTACGGCGGACACGGTGCGCACGGCGGCGGCGCGTTCTCGGGCAAGGATCCGTCGAAGGTCGACCGCTCGGCCTGCTATGCCGCGCGCTACCTCGCGAAGAACATCGTCGCGGCGAAGCTCGCCGACCGCTGTCTCGTGCAGCTTTCCTACGCCATCGGCGTTGCGCAGCCCCTGTCGATATTCGTCGACACCTACGGCACCGGCCGCCGCTCTGAGAGCGAGATAACGAAGATAATAGAGAAGAATTTCGATCTCTCGCCCTCGGGCATCATCAAGAAGTTCGATCTGAAGCGGCCCATCTACCAGAAGACGGCGGGGTACGGTCATTTCGGCCGCGAGCTCCCGGAATTTACCTGGGAAAAGAAGGACGCGGTGAAGATATTCTCGAAATAAGCGATATCGCATCATGGAATGAAAAAGGGCCGGGCGACCGGCCCTTTTTTTACCCCTGCCAATAAAAAATCGCCGGCACATGCGCAATGCATATGCCGGCGAACTTTTCAGTCGGGATGGCCGGACTTGAACCGGCGGCCCCTAAGTCCCGAACCTAGTGCGCTACCAACTGCGCTACATCCCGAAAAGCGTATTGTGTTACGGTACGAACAATACTGTGATGCTCAATTCCATTTGATCTTGTCGATGGCATCCACCGATGCCTGTCGGACAACATCAAGATTGCGGTCTTCCTGGGCCACATTGAGAAGCTCAACGAAGGCTTCCTTCGACCCTATCTTTCCGAGCGCAACCACCGTTTCATAGAGAATGTTCTGCTGCTGCGACAGGCGCAGCGTATCAAGGAGCACTTGCACAGCGCCCGGGCTGCCTATCTCGCCTAACGCGAAAATGATGTTCACTTTCACGAGGGGCTCGCGTTCGCGGCGGAGTATATCGACAAGGTTCCGTACCGCCTTATCGCTGCGAATGCGTGCAAGGGCTATCGCTGCTTCCCGCCGTACCAGCCATGTCGAATCCTGCTGAAAGCCTTTTATTGCCGCGGAATAGTTCACGCCGTAGCCGGCATACAGGATTATCTTGTCGAGTGAGGCATCATCGGCTTTACCGCCCGCCTCATACTTTTTCGCGAGCGCTGCAAGACATTCCGCTTTGACCTTGTCGTTGCCGCGTTCGAGCGCCATGAGCAGAAGGTTCTCGTTCTGCCCGGTCAGTACCTGTTCGAGCGTTTTTTTCTTACCCGCTCCGCCGGCTTGGGGTGTCCCTTCTTCTCCGGCTTTCTGCGCGAATGCTACGCCTATCAGAAGCGTACTGCTGAGGATGAGAACGATGGTCCGTTTCATCATAACGTTGTCTCCTCCCGGCGAAATTCCTATCCGCATATTATCACAGCGTCACTTTTTTTGCAACGGCAGGTGCACCGAATCGAGGAACGAAGCCATGCGTGACCCGCCGGCCTTGCCGCCTGCAAGCGTCAAGAGATGGCTCCCGATGACGGCAATATCGGCATGCGAAACGAGCGTGCTGACATCCGCGGTGCGCCGTATGCCGAAGCCGACGGCAAGCGGTTTTTCAGTTATCGATCGGGCTTTGTCGAGGAAATCGGTTATCCCGGCACGCATGCCGCTGCCGCCGGTCACCCCGAGGCGCGATGTTACATAGATGAATCCGGTAGCGATACGGTCTATCGCGGATATCCGTTCAGCGGAGGTCACTTCGCTTATCACCGGAACAGCCGATATGCCATGGCGGAGCGCAGCCTCATAAAGGCCCTCGGCATCGTCATAGGGCAGGTCGGGGACGATGATCCCTGCCGCCCCGGAGGCGGCTGCATCGCGGCAGAACGCATCGATGCCATAGGTGAACGGTATGTTCGCATAGGTAATGAAGAGAAGCGGAGCGGATACCGATGCATGGATACGGCGCGCAAAGGAAAAACATCGTCGAACGGTCATCCCCGCATCGAGTGCTTTGTGGTTCGCGTTCAATATTACCGGGCCGTCCGCGACAGGGTCCGAGAACGGGATCTGCAGTTCGATGAAGTCTGCGCCATGTGAGTCCATGGTCGTTACGGCGCGCTCACAGGCGGGCAGCGTCGGGTATCCTGCTACCGTATGAGTCATGATGCCGATGGCCTTTTCACGGCGCATCGCATCGATACGCGTGCGTATCCTATCGATGCCGCTTGATCTCATCGGAGAGGAACTCCTTCCACTTTTTGTCCTTCAGCGCATGCGTGAGGATGAATATATCCTTATCACCGCGGCCGGAGATATTGACGACGACGAGCTTTTCCCTCATCGCCTCCGCGTTCTTTATCATATATGCGACCGCGTGTGCGCTCTCAAGCGCCGGGATTATCCCCTCAGTGCGTGCGAGCGTCTTCACGGCGGCAAGCACTTCGTCATCGGTGGCGTAGGAGAACTCCACGCGTTTCGCATCGGAAAGATACGCGAGCTCAGGTCCCACGCCGGCGTAATCAAGCCCTGCCGATATCGAATGCGTCTCGGCGACCTGTCCGTTCTTGTCGAGGAGGAAATACGATTTATATGACTGGACGATCCCGACTTTCCCGCCCTGGAATCGTGCCGCATGTTTCTTCTTTATCCCTTGTCCGCCCGCTTCCACGCCGATGAGACGTACGCTCTCGTCCGCAAGGAACGGATAGAAGAGCCCCATCGAATTCGATCCGCCGCCGGTACAGGCGACACAGGCGTCGGGAAGACGTCCTTCCATCTTCATTAGCTGTTCTTTCACTTCACGCCCGATGATCGACTGAAAATCGCGGACGATGACGGGGAACGGGAAAGGACCGAGCGCGCTCCCGATAAGGTAATGCGTATCGCGGAAGCTCGCTGCCCAGTCCTTCATCGCAGCGTTCACCGCGTCCTTGAGCGTCTTCGTGCCGTAGGTAACGACCGAAACTTTCGCTCCGAGCTGTTCCATCCAGAACACGTTCGGACGCTGACGCTTGTAGTCGGTCTCGCCCATGAATATCTCGCATTCAAAACCGAACTTTGCCGCAACGGTGGCCGTCGCAAGGCCGTGCTGGCCCGCGCCCGTTTCAGCAATGATGCGTTTCTTGCCGAGATGCTTCGCGAGCACCGCCTGACCGACGGCATTGTTTATCTTATGCGCACCGGTATGGGTGAGCCCTTCGAGTTTGAGATATATCTTCGGCCCGCCGAGCTGTGCGGATAATTTTTCAGCGAAGTAGAGCGGCGTCGGACGGCCGACATAGTTCGTGAGAACATCATCGACTTCTTTCCGGAACGATGCGTCATCGCGGAGACGAAAATACTCGCGTTCGATCTCATCGAGCGTGGGGATGAGCATTTCCGGCACATAGCGCCCGCCGTAGGGGCCGAAATGCCTGTTCTTTATGTAATCGGTATTGAACACCGCGGCATGATACCACACAGAGGCGATGAGCGCAACCTAAGGTGAGCACTTGCTGCCGATAAATATCGGCAGTTTTTTTGGCTCCTCTTTTGAAGGCGGAAGGAGCGGGGATATGGGTTATTTACGCCAGCGATTCGTGGAATGTCCTCGCAAGCACTTCCATCTGCTGCTCGCGCGACAGCTTGATGAAATGTACCGCGTATCCCGAAACGCGTATCGTCAGCTGCGGATATTTCTCCGGATGCGCAATTGCATCGGTCAGCGTCTTTCTGTCGATGACATTCACATTCAGGTGATGGCCGCCTTTGATGAAGTATCCATCGAGGAGCGTAATGAGATTCCCCACTCGCATCGAGTCATTGCTCCCGAGCACCGAGGGTATGACGGAGAATGTGTTCGATACGCCGTCGAGGCAGAGCGAATACGGGATCTTCGCCACGCTGTTAAGCGATGCGAGCGCACCGTTCTCATCGCGTCCATGCATGGGGTTGGCGCCGGGGGCGAATGGCGCTTCTGCGGGGCGGCCGTCCGGCGTCGCACCGGTCTTTTTCCCGTACATGACATTGCTTGTTATCGTGAGAATGGAAAGCGTAGGCTTTGCGGAGCGGTATATCGTGTGCCGCGATATCTCATCGTGGAAGACCTTGACGACATCAACCGCGCGTCCATCGGCCCTGTCATCGTCATTGCCGTATTTCGGATAGCTCCCTTCGACCGTGAATGCGGTCGTCAGTCCGTTCTCATCGCGTATCGCTGTAATCTTCGCATACCGTATCGCGGAAAGCGAATCGGCAGCGACCGATAACCCCGCAAGACCGAAGGCCATGGTGCGGCTCACGAACGAATCAAGGAGCGCCATCTGCGAACGTTCGTAGTAATATTTGTCATGCATGTAATGGATGACGTTCATCGTTTCGACATAGAGCTTGGCAAGCCATTTGATGACCATGTAGAAGCGCGATTTCACATCCTCGATATTGAGCGGACCGTCGGGGAGCGGCGTTATCCCTTCGATGACCGTTTCGCCGCTGAACTCCTCGCGGCCCGCGTTGAGCGCGAGGAGCAGCGCCTTGGCGATATTGCATCGCGCGCCGAAGTACTGAATGCTCGATGACAGGCCCTGCAGCGACACGCAGCAGGATACGCCGTAATCATCGCCGGCAAGCGGACGCATGAGGTCGTCGTTCTCGAACTGCACGCTCGATGTCATCGCCGCCACTTGTGCGGCAAAGCGCTTGAAATTGTCCGGAAGCCGATGCGACCAGAGCACGGTAAGGTTCGGTTCCGGCGATGGCCCGAGGTTCGACAGGGTATGCAGCATGCGGTACGCACTCTTCGTTATCTTATGTCGCCCGTCATCAAGCATGCCGCCAATCGACTCTGTCACCCAGGTGGGGTCGCCGGCGAAAATATCGTTGTACGCTTTCGGCCGCAGATGGCGCACGAGCCGGAGCTTTATCACGAAATCATCGATGAGCTCCTGCGCCTCGACCTCAGTGAGCGTACCGCGCTTCATGTCGCGTTCGATGAATATATCGAAGAACGCCGTTACGCTCCCCATGCTCATCGCCGCACCGTCATGCTCCTTTATCGCGGCGAGGAAAGCGAAATACGTCCACTGTATCGCTTCGCGCGCGTTCATCGCATGGTTCGCGATATCATAGCCGTAGGACGCGGCCATGGTCTTGATATCGGCGAGCGCGGTCAACTGCTCATGCACTTCCTCGCGCAGGCGTACTATCTCCTCGCTGAACGGATACTCTTCGAGCGATATGAGATCGATCTTCTTCTGTTCGACGAGAAAGTCTATACCGTAAAGCGCTACCCGCCGGTAATCGCCGATGATGCGTCCGCGCGCATATGTGTCAGGCAGTCCCGTGATATAGCCATGCTTTCGTGCGCGTATCATGTCGGCGGTATAGCCCTGGAACACAGCGTCATTATGCGTCTTTCGATATTTCTGGAACACATCCTCTACGGCGCTGTCCAGTTCATATCCGTAATCGGCGAGGGCCTGCTTCACCATGCGTATGCCGCCGTACGGCTTCACTGCGCGCTTGAGCGGCGCATCGGTCTGCAGGCCGACGATGAGCTCATTGTCGCGGTCGATGTATCCTGCCGCATGCGATGTTACGGAAGATATCGTCCTCGTATCGACATCGAGCACGCCGCCTGCGGCTATTTCTTTGGCGATGAATTCAAGGCATCGTTCCCAGAGCGCCCGTGTACGTTCCGATGGGGCGGAGAGAAAAGTCGCATTGCCGTCGTACGGCGTGATATTCCTGTCTATAAAATCTTTTACATCGACGGTCTTATCCCAGCGCCCGCGGCGAAACGTCTTTATGGACGGTATAAGCGGCTTTTCAGAAAGGAGAAGGCTCATCGTCAACGTATTCTAATAAAATGCGGCGAAGTGTCAAGCACTTGTGTGAGACTGTCGCGAAAATGCCATTCACCCGTAGCGAAGAATAATGAACATCTAAATTCCATCTGAATCGATGAGAACAAGGGGTCATGACCCTTGTTCTCTATTTTCGCAACAGTCTCATTGCATCACAGCACGCATGCGGACGCACGTTCATCCCCGCTTACGGAATTCCCGCGGCGACACCCCGGCGATTCGCTTAAACGCCCTGCTGAAATGGAATTCATCCGTATACGAAAGCTCCTCGGCGATGCGGTATATCGGCGTGTCCGTCTCGCGGAGGAGAAAGCTCGCGGTTTCTATCTTCAATCGCGCATAATACGTAAGCGGCGACACCCCGCGATGCTTTTTGAAAAGCCGGTCGAAATAGGACACTGTGATCCCGAGTTTATTGGTAAGCGAGGGAAGGTCGATGGTGGCGTGCACGGAACGCTCCATGATATCGATGGCAGTGCGCACATAGCGGTTCTCCTCCGGCGTATGCGCAGACTCGCCCAGCCGTGCATGGATAAAGGCGTTGAGTGAAAGTTCGGCGGCGCGCTTGAGGTGCAGATTCGACGAATGCGCGCGATGCTTCATCTCCTCAAAAAAAGACCTGAAGTCCTCCCCGGATGATACCGGTGCCGAGAATCGGCGATCGAGGAGCTGCGGAAGCCCCGATTCATCGTTCGAAAAACGAAAACGCACGAAGTAGAACGAGAATCGCCGTGTCGATGCCTCGCTCTCGTATGCATGCGTTTCTTTCGGGCGGGAGAAGACCAATGAACGCTTTTCAATGCGATGCCGCTTCTCCGCATTGATGAACACGCCCGCCCCCTCGGTCAGATAGTGGATTTCATATTCATCCTCGTGCGCGTGGAGGCGGAAACCGGAGCGGGAAGAGATATAGCCGATGTCGGTGATCGTCATGGAGCGATTATAGGTGCGGCAATGGGCATGTCAATATATGCCATGTTTTATCAACCCGTGCCATGTCCGAATCCGTGCGGCGATGCTACTGTATCATCTGTACAAAGGAGCATATCATGGCGCATATACGCATCGGAACACTTATCGGCGGGAACGACGCCCTCCGTGTCATCCCGCAGATACTTCCGCACGGTTTCGAATCGTTCTCTGCACGATACTCATGCAGTCCGGTTATACCGGCACGATAGACATCGAAGGCTGGCATGACCCGGTGCATGGCGGCGACCTTGAGATGAGCGGACAGGTGCGCGCGCTCAATTATCTGAAACAATGCCGCGGCGGTGACTTCATCGCCAATCCGAAATAGAGTACGAGGATCAATATGAACACACAAAAGATACTCATCGCAGGATGCGGCAGCATGGCGAAAAAATGGGCGCACTACGCGAAGGCGCGCTCCGACGTATCGATCGCGGGTCTCCTTGACATCAAAAAAGAGAATGCCGAGCATTTTGCTTCGGAGCAGGGCATCAGCGCCCCGGCATTCACCGACATCGATGATGCGCTTGCCGCGACAAAGGCGGATATCGTCTTCGACATCACGATACCCGAAGCGCATAAGGGTATCGCGCTTACGGCGTTCAGGCACGGCGCCCACGTATTCGGTGAAAAGCCCATGGCTTCATCGCTTGCCGACGCGAAAAAGATGGTCGCTGCCGCAGAACGCTCAGGGAAAATGTATGCCGTCATGCAGAACCGCCGGTATCTCAAGAACATACGCGCACTCAGATCGATCATCGATAGCGGGACCATTGGTGATATCGGTTTTGTCGCGGCGGATTTTTTCATCGGCGCCCATTTCGGCGGCTTCCGCGATGCGATGGCAAGCCCCCTCATACTCGACATGGCGATTCATACCTTCGATCAGGCACGATTCATCGCCGGGGCTGACCCCGTGAGCGTGTACTGCCATGAATTCAATCCGAAAGGGTCCTGGTATGCCGGCAATGCAGCGGCGGTGGCAACATTCGAATTCAAGAACGGCATCGTATTCTCCTATCGCGGATCATGGTGCGCGGAGGGGTGCTCCACATCGTGGGAATCGATCTGGCGTATCACAGGGAGCACAGGCAGCGCCGTCTGGAACGGAAAAGATTTGCCGTACGCCGAGGTCGTACTCCCCGAAGCGGCCACAAAATTCAATCGCGAAACGAAGCGCATCGAAGCACCGCTCGTATGGCAGGGCCGCGAGGGACATGACGGCTGCCTCGATGAGATGTTCTCAGCACTCGCCGCGCAGAGGAAAGCGGAGACGGACTGCACCGATAATATCAAAAGTGTGGCCATGGTATTCGCGGCTATAGAAAGCGCGAAGAAAGGAAAGAAGGTTCGCATCGCCTGGTAGATGCCGCAGGCAGGCATCAGGTGCGGAGACTGCCGCGAAAAGAGAGAGCAAGGGGCTTAAGCCCTTGTTCACATCGATCCTGACGAAATTTCATTGTTTATTAATGTGTTGAATTTGGAGGATGGTGTTTTCACGGCAGTCGCGTGCGTGCAGTTGACGCATGGGTGGGTTTCAGTATACTGCATGGCATACCATGATCCCGCGTCATATCTCATTCATCATCGCCGTGGTGACCGCAGCCGCCGTCGTACAGGGCATCGTGCTCGTCATCGCGGTCATGCGCTCGCGAAATGCGCTTGCTGAGAAGCTGCCGCTCGCCGCACTCATGCTGGCATTTTCCATTAGTCTCCTCCATGTACGTGCGTTCGTACGCATCGACGGAACGTTCACCCCCTTCGGGGTATACGGCGAGCCCTCGCAGCTCCTGTTCGGACCGCTCATATTCCTCTACTTCCGTGGGCTTGTCGGAAAACGGCATCATCCCGCATACGCACTGCATCTCCTCCCGTTCATCGGGGCGCTCATATTGATCGCACTCCTGCATGCATCCCATGCAAGTACCGCTGGAACGGTTATCGCGGTGACGGCCTTTTTGCAGATCGTTGTCTATCTCGTCATGTGTCATTACTCCCTGCACCAGTACCGTACATCACTACTTACGAAGCATTCGGCCATCCGTGAAGAGCGGTTCTCCCTCCTCAGGGCGATCATGATAGCCATCGGCATATGTTATCTCCTCAAACTGCCCGTGCTCGTCATGCTCACACACGGCGGGCCGGAATATCTTGATGATATCCTCGCGCTCCTGCTTGCCGCTGCCGTGTATGCGGTCGGCTATAGTTCATTCCTGCCTGCTGTCACTTCGCCTGCGGAAGCGGCAGAACCGTACAAGGGGTCGCGGTTGTCTGCGAAGGAATCCCGAAAGCACTATGCGATGCTCTGCGCCCGTATGGACGGCGAACGTCTCTACAAAGACCCCGAACTCACCCTGAAGAAGCTCGCATCGATCGTGGATACGCCCTACTATCTCCTCTCACAGATGATCAACGAGAACAGCGGGAGCAATTTTTTCGATTTCGTGAACCGCCGCCGCGTGGACGAGGTGAAGCGGCTCTTCGACGATGCATCGATGAAGGGCTTTACGATGCTCGATATTGCGCTTGAGGCCGGCTTTAATTCGAAGGCAACGTTCAACAAGGTGTTCAAATCCGTCACCGGCATGACACCTTCCGCCTTCAGCCGCCGCATGCCTCGATAAAGTCTCACTTTATAAAGCAGGACGACAGGACAGCGCCGTCATAGTATCTTTGCCTCAGAACTATTTTTTCGGAGGCATTCATGAAAAAAGGCATCATTATCTCGCTCATCGCGCTCGCTGCCGTTGCAGGCACAGGGTATGTCATGCATCACTTCAATGTCGTCGCGGCGATCAAAGCCATGCACGGCCGGTAGTCATGGGAAAGAATACTCTCAAAGAACGGAACGCTCCTGCTGCGGGAACACTGCCGCTCATGCGCGTCGAATCGCTTTACAAAGTCTACCCATCGCCGATGGGTGATTTCACCGCGCTCAGCAATGTGTCCTTTCTGGCGGCACAGGGCGAGTTCATCGCGGTGGTCGGTCGGTCCGGAAGCGGAAAATCGACGCTGATGAACCTTCTCACCGGCATCGATGCACCGAGTACCGGGCACGTCGTCATCGGCGGCACGGATATACACGCACTCTCGCAGAACGACCTTTCGCTCTGGCGCGGACGGAATATCGGTGTGGTGTTCCAGTTCTTTCAGCTTCTGCCGACGCTTACCGTGCTCGAGAACATCATGCTGCCGATGGACTTCTGCAGGACATATCCCGTCCGTGAACGCTCCGAGAGGGCGCTCGCGCTCCTTTCGCGCGTCGGCATACGCGATCAGGCCGGCAAGCTCCCCGCATCGCTTTCCGGCGGACAGCAGCAGCGCGCGGCGATAGCGCGTGCGCTCGCGAACGACCCTATGATCATCGCCGCTGACGAGCCTACCGGCAATCTCGATTCCCACACCGCGGACGCTGTACTTGACCTCTTCTCAGAACTTTCCGCCGACGGAAAAACGGTCATCATGGTCACCCACGAACGCGCCATCGGTCATCGCATATCGAGGGAAATACGCCTCATGGACGGGGCCATCGTATCCGATGCCGAAGCGGAGGAACGCCATGCGTAACCCGCGCCTCGCGAAGATAATTCGTGATAGTGTCCGCACACGCGGAAGGCTCCTTCTCATGACGGCTGCGGTAGCGGCGAGCATCATCGGCATCGCCTCGGTGATGACCGCGTACTCCATACTCACCCGGGAAATACGCCGCAATTATCTGGGCACAGCGCCTGCATCCGCCACTATCGAACTTGACCGGATCGACGATGCGCTCGTTGCCGCCGTACGTACACAGGACGGCATCGCCTCGGTCGAAGCGCGCGATTCCGTTCTTGTCCGCGCACAGACGGCATCGGGGGACTGGCGCCCGCTTCTGCTCTTCGTCATCCCCGACTTTCACGATATGCGTCTCAGCAAGGTCTCCCGTGACCGCGGTGCATGGCCGCCGCCGGAAGGGAGCATGCTCGTTGAACGCAGCGCGGTATCGCTCATGACCGATGTCGGCGGCACGCTCGCCATCCGCGCACCAAGCGGCGTTCGACGCGACATATTTGTCGCAGGGACAGCGCATGATCCCGGACTTGCCCCGGCGTGGCAGGAGCGCACCGGTTACGGGTATATCACTCCCGGCACCTTCGCCCTGCTCGGCGGGTCCGGCATGCACGAACTTAAGGTCCGCGTTTCCGATGCGCTTGATGACGACCGTGCGATCGATGCACGGGTGCGTACGCTCGCATCATGGATCAATGCACGCGGGTATTCGGTGCGCGAGATACAGATACCGCCGGCGAAGAAGCATCCGCATCAGAATCAGATGACGGCGATACTCACCATGCTCTTTATATTCAGTCTGCTCGCGCTCGTGTTAAGCGGCATTCTCATGGCGGCCATGGTCTCCGTGCTCATGGCCGGTGAGATACGACAGATCGGCGTTATGAAAGCGATCGGCGGCAAAACATCGGACATAGTGTTCCTCTACCTCGCTGAGATCGCCGCAGTGAGTGTCGCATCGCTTTGTATCGGCATACCGCTCGGTACATACATCGGCACTGGATATGCGGCGGTCGTCGCCGAGCTCCTCAACTTCACGCTCTACAGCACTGCGGTACCAATGGCTATCCATGTCGGAGAGGCGGCTGTCGGCATGGCAATACCGCTCCTCCTCTCGCTGATACCCGTGCTCCGTGCAAGCCGCATGACAGTGCGCGAAGCAGTGAGCGACTACGGCGTTCGTACGGATGTCAAGCGCACTGCGCCGATACTCCCGGATATGTTCCGCACTGTGGACAGGACGCTCATCCTTGCCATCCGCAATCTCTTCCGTCGGCGCGGGCGTCTTGCGCTTACGCTCGGGCTCCTTGCATCCGCCGGTGCGCTTTTCATGACCGCACTCAACGTAAATGCCGCATGGAAAGAAACCATCGACCGCTCGTTCCGCTCGCGGCATTACGACGCGGAAATACGTACGATACGCCCGGAATCGGTCGGTCGTGTGCGCAGTGTTCTCTTGGCTGTGCCCGGCATTCGCTCCGTTGAAGGATGGGGTCATGCGCCGGCATCAGCGAACGTCGCCGGCGGGATAGAGATATCGCATGTCTATCCCGACGGCGGTCACGGAAGTTTCACCCTGCGCGGTATGCCTGCCGGGTCAACGCTCGTAACATTCCCCCTGCGGGAGGGGCGGTGGCTCCGTATGGATGATACGAACGCGGTCATGCTCAATCAGATAGCACGGCTCATGTTCCCGGACATTCGTATCGGGGGCACGATACCGCTCACGGTCAGCGGAGGACATTCCGAATGGCGTGTCGTCGGATTTATTGAGGAGATCGGCCCCGCCGCGGCGTACACGTCGCGCGCTTCGTTCGATGCGGTAATGCAGAGCGGCATTCGATCGTTTCGCATCGTCACTGCGCCCATGGAAGATGCGAAACGCGCTGTAGTGATACGCTCTGCGGAAAAAGCGCTCGTCGAGAACGCGGTCGGTGTCTCCGCCATCATCGCCGATGCCGAGTTCCGTAACGCCATTACCGAGCACGTGTCGACACTGATCTCCTCGATCGTATTCATCGCAGTGCTTATGGGCATCGTCGGCATGCTCGGGCTTGCATCGACGACAAGCACGAACATCCTTGAGCGTACGCGTGAGATCGGCGTCATGCGCGCCATCGGTGGTACACCGAACGCGATATACAGGAACCTCGTGAGCGAGGCGGTATTCATCGGGCTTATCAGCATCGTCCTTGCGACCGTACTCTCGCTCCCGCTTACTACCGCTGTCGGCAGACTGCTCGGTTCCATGGCGTTCAGAACGCCGCTCCCGCTCGTTATCTCGCCGGTCGGTCTTTCGATAGCGGTAGCCGCCGTGGTACTCGGCTCGATCGCAGCAAGCATCATGCCTGCCCGGCGCGCATCACAGCTGACGATACGAGAGACCATTGCCTATGAATGATGGGTAAAATGATCGCCTGCTATTTTCCGGAAACGAATTCGTCGAAACCATTCTTCCGAAGTACGCATGCAGGGCATTGCCCGCAGCCGTACCCCCAATCATGCATCGATCGATCGCCTTCGTAGCATGTATGCGACTTTGCGATCACGATATCGAGCACGCCCTCGGTCTCGGCACGTTTGAACGTTTCGGCCTTCGTCAGATACATGAGCGGTGTTACGATCGGTATCTGCTTATTGCTCCCGAGCGAGAGCGAACGCTCCATTGCATCGATGAACTCGCGGCGGCAGTCGGGGTAGCCGCTGTAATCTGTCTCGCACATGCCGGCGACTATCGTGTCTGCATGTATCGTCTGCGCATATGCGTGCGCGAGCGTAAGGAAAAGCGCATTGCGGTTTGGCACGAACGATGCCGGGAGCGATGCATCATCGGGATGCTTTGCAGCGATATCGCCGTCCGACAGAAGCGCGGAAGTTACCAGCGATGAAAGGAAATCGATGATGACGACCTTAAGCGGCACGTTCATCAGTGCGGCAATATCCTTCGCGGCGGTAAGTTCCACCGCATGACGCTGACCGTAGGAGAACGTTATCGCATCGACCTTCTCGGCGCGGTTCTTCGCCCATCCGAGGCAGGTGGTTGAATCCTGACCGCCGGAGAATACGACAAGCGCATGCCCCATCGCGTGTTTCATCGACACCCTGTCATTCGGGGATATAGTTCATCATCGTGCGCATCGACGCGAGATAGGACGAGCCCGGGTAGAGGTTCTCCACCGTGGACAGCATGCGTGCGGCGTTCTCTTTCTGAAAAAGTTCGCGATAGCACGAGAACATGAAATACAGTATCGTATCGGGCGTAATGCCCTGCTTCTCAAGCTCGGCAAGCGATATGGACCGGTACACTGAAAGCGCCTTGTCGTATATCTTCGCGTTGAAATATTCGCTTGCGGTACGGAAGGCGAGCATTTCCGGCGTGTTCTTCTCCGCCGCAATGGCCGCTATCTTCGTCTCGGTGCGCTTCCCGACCGTGTCGCGGTCCTTCACGATGTTCAGGTGCTCAGTAACGTAATTCTTCACCGACGAATAGTACATGGATGTCGGATAGCGTGTGAGGAAATTCCCCCCCTCGGCCGTGGTCTCCTCGGAGCGCTTCAGCATCGCGTATGAAAAAACGATGTAATAATCGGTCATCTCATCGGCGCCGATCATGGACCCCTCCGGCGCTTTCGGCGGGTTTATCCGTGCGCGAAGGCAGAAATTGAGGAGCGCGGTATAGCGCATGCTGCTCATAAAGGAAATTGTGGTGCGCGTAAACGTTGCCCAATCGGCGGTGTTTTGCCCTGACCGATTAAGCTCCACTTCGCGGCGTTTATCACTCTCTTCGATCCGTCGTTCGATATCGCGGAGCACGGCGAGGAGCATGGGCATATTGCCGCGGCTCTCGATGAGCTTCTTGATGAGCTCTCTCGCACGCGCGCTGTCGCCCGAACGCTCCGCCGCAAGGGCTTCGCCGAAACTGTTGAGTGTTGATGCATCGAGCGTTCCCGTCGCCGCTTCGTCCGGCGGCATACTGAGCCCCGGGATCATCTCGCTGACGGCGGCAGCCACGGCGCGATACAGTTTCCGTTCGAGCGCAAGCACATCGGCACCCGCGTCCACACGGCCGGTCTTCGCTATCACGCCGCTTTCTACCGCAATGACCTTCCACACCGCACTCGATGCTGTTCCGAATATACAGCTCCCGACGATGAGATAGGTCGCACCGAGCATCTTCCCTATCTTCGGGGCCGTCCTCTCGTCGGCAATGCCGGAGAGTCCGAGCTCTATCTCCTTCATCGCCTTGTCCATGTTCATGCGTTCGACGAGCGTAAGGCCCTTTACACGCCCGAGATCGGCGATAAGGAGCTCCGCCATCGCCTTGCCGGCATTCGCGTACTGCCTCTCACCGGACATATCGTCGAACGGAAGCACGGTCACCGCAGGTGCTGCGAAAGCGAAACACGCACAGAAAAGGAATACGATCATTTGTTTCATGCGATAAGTATACCGGGCTATCCATAGCTGTCAAGCCGCCCATCGCTGTACATGGAATTGACAATGTCCTTCCGCGGTATATAGTAAGGTAACATAATATGAGAGGTCGTTATGGCGTTATGTCCCTGCTGCTCGAACCGCGAATTCGATTTGTGCTGCGGTCCCATCATCGCCGGAACACCGGCCCCGACCGCGGAAGCGCTCTTCCGCTCGCGTTACACGGCATTCGCAATACGCTCGCTCGACCATATCGACCGAACGCATGCGCCTGAGGTGCGCGACGATTTCAACCGTGCTGAAGCGGAGCGATTGGCCGAACTCTGCGAGTGGCTTGACTGCAGGGTGCTTCGCGCTGAAGAATCCATTGATACCGCCGAGGTGGAATACTCCGTGAAATTCCGCCGCGAGGGGAATTACATCACGAGCGCCGCCGTCTCACGGTTCCGCCGCGAAAAAGGCGAATGGTTCTATGTAAGCAGCGTTATGAAGACACTTCCGGTACAGCGCACATCGCCGAAAATAGGGCGTAACGATCCCTGCCCCTGCAATTCCGGGAAGAAGGTCAAGCACTGCTGCGGTGAAAAAGTCCTCGCCTGATCATGGAGCACCATTTCCGCTGTACCGCCTGCGGCTCATGCTGCTTCGGATTCCTCCCGCTTACCTGGACAGATGCCTCCGCCCGCGCCGATACCTTTCCCATCGCCTTCATCTGGACCGCGGTACGGCCGGACAGCAAGGACCACGCCTATACCGCATCGTTGGGCGCAACCGTCGCAGCCGATGGACTGTCGCTTGCAGTGCAGATAACACCGACAGCATTCATACCGCCGTCATTCCCCTGCCCCGCCCTCATGGACGACAAGCGATGCGCACTGCACGGCGAAAAAAAGCCGCTTCGCTGCAGGACGATGCCGCTCTATCCGTACCGCGAAGAGCGTTTCCAGGGCGAGGTCCTTTCCCCGCGTACGGGCTGGCGCTGCGACACTTCCGATGCTGCCCCGGTGATCTATGACGGCAAGAACGTACTCGAGCGCACGGACTTTGACCGCGAGAAGGATGCACTGACCGCCCAGGTGCCGTTCCTCAGACGATACGCCGAATACATGCAGAAATATTCACCGTGGCTTCCCGCAAATCTTCTCAAAGCGTCCGAACACGGCGGCGGAACGGCCGTCACAAGCCTTGCCTCTTTCCTCACGGCAACACGCGAGCCCAATGCATCTGATATTGCTCGGCGTCAGATGCCGGTGCTCGCAGCATTCGCAGAGCGGACGGCGGGCAACGGCCGGCTCAAGGAATTCCACGCTTATTATACGAACGGGGAAAAAGAAATGGGTTATCTGGCGAAACGATAGCGAAATAATATTCATCCTCCTGCCGCCCTCAATACATTGATTTTCCTATTGTTGCGCGCATGTATGTCTGCGTCACGTGATGCGCGGAGAACAACCCCTGCCCCGCCGTTTTATTTTTTTCAAAAAATAATTTTGGTTTGCCTTACACACACTCACGAACAGGCACTATCTAGTGCGCATCGACCTTCGCGAGGAGCTGTTCCGGCGTCACGGGCTTCGTTATGAAATCGACAGCGCCGGGAAGGAAGCTCTCTCCGTCGTCGAGCGAGAAGCGCGAATGCGTCACGCGGTCGATGGCGGAAAGCACCACGATGGGAACATCCTTGAACTCGCGATACTTCGCATTGGGGCGATCGCTCCTGAGCATATTGATGAGCTCGAAGCCCGCGGTATCCGTTTCCATGATGATGTCGAGAATGATAAGATCGGGCCTGACCGATACGACCTTCATGCGCGCCTCGGCGCCGCTGTGCGCTGTCGTCACCGCATGCCCGTTCGCCGTGAGCACGCGTGTAAGTGTAGCACAGAGCTCTTTGTCGTCGTCGACGAGGAGTATCTTTTTTCCCATGGCGAGTCCTTAATCCAAAAGCTTGTAAATGACGTTGCGCTCTTCATACTCGCGGTTCTGTTTGTACTTATCGATCGGGAATTCGACCTGCTTGAGCTCTACCGGCGAGGCCTTCTTGTCCACAAGGCCCAACGCAAGCGCAACGCCGAAGATGATGGCCTCCGGGCGCGGTGGGCAGCCGGGTATGATGTAATTCACCGGTATCGCCTTGTCCGCTCCGCCCGTTACGTTGTACGTGTCGAACCAGCACCCGCCGCCCGCGGCGCAGGAACCGATGCCGAACACGAGCTTCGGATTTGGTATTGCATCATACGCTTTTTTCACGAGCGGGAGCGTGGGCCGCGTGACCGCACCGGATACGAGCATAACGTCCGCATGGCGCGGCGATGCGACGAGTTTCATGCCGAATCGCTCCACATCGTAGTACGGTGTGAGCACATTGAGTATCTCAATGTCGCAGCCGTTGCAGGCGCCGCTGTTGCAGTGATATATCCAAAGCGATCTCGGGAACGCCCGCTTGCAAAGTCCCTTGAGCATATCTTATTCCTTCACCTGCGGGCGTGTATAGTTCTCGGTCTCCGCAAGGGTCTTCGTATCGAACTGTTCGGTCGATCTCGGTATGACGGCGCGCACGGCGAGGTTATCGTAGCGGTACCCGCGCAGCGCCATCTTATCGATCATATTCGTCGTTTCCATATCGAAGCAGCGCCCGCAGCGCTGGCAGGTGAGCATGAACAATTCCATCGATACGGTGATGTCGTTCTTCTCCCCGGTGGCAAGCTCATACTGTTCGGTCATGGTTATCGCGTCTTCCGGGCAGACATCGGAACAGCGTCCGCAGTAGGTGCAGCGTGAGCCGTCATACACCATGACGCGTATGTCCTGGCAGAGGTCGCGTACGAGTATCGTCCGCGCGGGGCAATGATTGGCGCACCCGGCGCAACCCACGCATTTGTGATGGTTCCATGCCGGCTGTCCGCGGAAATCCTTCTCGACGGGCCGCGGTTTGAACGGGTACGGCATCGTGACCACGCCCGCACGGAAGCAGATGATCGCCTGTAGTATCTTACTGATGAGCCACATCAACGCCTCCCTAGAGCCCGTACACGGATAGCCCGACGGATGCGAGCGCGAGCAGAATGAGTATACCGTAATATTTCTGTGCCTGATCGATGCGCATGCGCGGGTTCGTCGATCCGATGAGGCCGACGAGAACAAAAATGACCGACACGGCGGCAAGCTCTATCAGCACATCGAGACCGTACGTACCGGTACGGACGATCGGCAGGAACGCCACGACGAAGAGCGACGCGTAGAACATCTGCTTCAGCATGAGATAATAGCGGAAGAGCGCATAGTTCGGGCCGCTGTATTCGATGAACGGTCCCTCGAGTATCTCCACTTCCGCTTCGGCGATATCGAACGGCTGACGGCCGACGAAGGCCATGAGCGCAAGGAGATAAACAAAAAGCATGAGCAGTGTCGAATAGTCATAGCCGCCGCCCGCGACCGAACCGATCGCCGGGAGTATGCCGAGCGACTTCGCCTTGACCGCACCGGCGAGGAACGTCATTGCGAGCACCGGCTCGAGCATGATCATCGTTATCATCTCGCGGCTCGCGCCGACACCGGCATAGGTGTTGCGGCTCGCAAGTCCGCCCAACATGACCGACACGCCGCCGACGGTAAGGAGATAGACGATGGTAATGACATCCGCATGCTGCGCAAGCCACCCGCTGTGATACCCGAGCGGGAAGAACGCAATGACGCCGAGTATCGATGCGAACGCGAGGAGCGGCGCTATGGTAAAGAGCGCATTCCCCGCGCTCATATTCTCCTTGCCGAGGAGCTTAAGCAGGTCGCGGTATGGCTGGATGACCGGCGGGCCTTTGCGCGACTGCACACGCGCGATGACCTTGCGCACGATGCCTTCATAGAGCGGCGCGAGCAGAAGGAAAAGTACGATCGTTACGGCTATGCTCAGTATGTCCATATCAGTTCCCCGTCCGTATCATGCAGGCATACGCTTCAAGTTCTTTGCCGGTCATACGCACGGCATCGCCGCTCTTCACATCGACGCGGAGCACTCGGTCGGTGCAGGAGAAGCACGGGTCGATGCTGCCGATGATGACGGGCATATCGGCGAGCTGTTCATTGAGGAGCATGAGCGGTACACCCTGCAGGTTCGGATACGTCGGCGCACGCACGCGCCAGCGCTCCGGACGATTGTTCTCCCCGGTGATGAGATAATGTACGGATTCACCGCGCGGCGCTTCCACCGCCATGATCGCATGGCGCAGGGGCGGTATATCCTCCGGCACTTCCACGAGAAGCGGCTGACCGTCGGGCATCTTGTCGAGCGCCTGTCGGATTATCTTTATCGATTCGAACGTCTCGAGCACGCGGACGACGATCGTACCCCACACATCGTTCGTGTCGACGACGGGTACATCGAACTGCACCGCATCATACGCGGCGTAGGGGTGATCGCGGCGTATGTCCATATCAAGACCGCGCGCGCGCGCAACGGGACCGACAAGGCTCCAGAGCTTTGCCTCTTCCTTCGTTATCGTGCCCACACCCTTGGTGCGGCGGTGTATCATCGAATCGTTCTTTATCGCTTTGTGTATCGCGGTCAGCTCCTTCTCAATGCCGTTGATGACGCCGAGAAGCTCCGCCGAAAGTTCCGCGGTTATGTCACGTCGTACGCCGCCCACGATTATCATGCCGTAGGTCTTGCGGTTGCCGGTAAGCTTCTCACCGTACCACATGAGCTTTTCGCGCACACGCCATGCCTGCATGAACACCGTATCGAAACCGATAAGATGGCCCGCGATGCCGAGCCAGAGGAGATGCGAATGTATGCGCTCTATCTCGAGCATTATCGTACGGATGAATTCCGCGCGGCGTGATATCGTAAGCCCCGCAGCAAGCTCCACCGCCTGACTGTACGCGGCGGCATGAACCGACCCGCAGATCCCGCAGATGCGCTCGGCGATGTACGGCACTTCGTTATAGGTGACCTGTGTCTGACAGAGCTTCTCTATGCCGCGGTGCACCATGAAGCCGCGGTAATCGGCGCCCTTTATCGTCTCGCCGTCGACGTACACGGCAAAATGTTCGGGCTCATGGAGCGTCGGATGGAAGGGGCCCACGGGTATGACCGTCGTGCCTTCGGGTGCTTTATCGAGTTCGTATGCTACGTTCTCCGCCGGCGGGGGCATGAGGTTCCAGGGAACATCTTTCCTGAGCGGGTACACTCCCGCGGGCCAGTCATCGGACAGCACGAGCTTTTTGGGCTTCGGGTGCCCGGTGAACTTCATGCCGAGGAGATCGGCGCATTCGCGTTCCGACCAGCCTGCGCTCGGTATATCGGGGGTGATGGAATCGAACACGGGATCATCGGCAGGGGCATGCGTGCGCAGGGATACGAAGATGCCCTCGCGGTCGAAGCTGAACGTATGGATGAGCGCGAGCGTGCGGTTATGCGCTATCATATCCGAGCCGATGCTCACCTGATACCGCGCGCCCCTGCTCACGAGCGCGGACGATACCGCTCGCACCTTTGACCGCTCGATGTCCACGTAGAGCCGCCCCTTCTGCGACGAAGAGCCGATAACGCCCCCGGGGAAGGTGCTTCGCAGCCACTCATATATCGATTCTATCGAAAGCATACGTTTCCTTCTTCTCCTCTGTTGTCCGTCACTTTTTCACATTGCCGCCGGCCCACCAGAAGGCCTTCTTGAACGCGGAGAACATGTTCGCGCTCGCATAGCGGTTCTTATCGTTGAGTTCCTGATACCCGCAGAGCCATGCCGTCGTACGTTTCTCGGTCGACCCGCCCGCACGCTTGATGAACCATCCGACAAGGAGCGCGCCGGCGACCACCGCGATAATGACAAGCGGTACCGCGGCGGACGCAAAACCGTTCATCCCCGGCACCGATACGATGACGCCGAACGATGATGCGGACACACGCTCGCCAAGCCCCGCAGTGAACAGCGCCTCAACGATGGACCCGTGTGCGGTCGCGAACGCGCGCGTAATGAGCGTAAATGCGATCGCCGGAAAAAAACCCTGCGCACAGATGATGAGCGCAAGCGCTATCTTCGGGAGAAGCAGCATGACAGGGACTTCGCGTATCGGTTTGGAGACGTTCCATTCGCTCCCTGCGGAAGCGAAACTCATGCCGAAGAATTTCACGTACGCCGCGAGTGTTATCGTGCTCGTAAAGAGCGCTATGATGCCCGCGACTACGAGCACTCCCACTTCGCTCCCGGCAAGGAGCGATGAGGATACTATCGTCCATTTGCTCGCAAAGCCGCTTAACGGCGGTATCCCTGCGATAGCGAGGGAGGCAATGAACGCGAGCACTGCGGTCACCGGCATGAACTTCATGAGCCCGCCGAGCTTGCTCAAGTCCTTGGTACCGGTAGCGTAGAGCACGCTCCCGCTCGTGAGGAAGAGAAGCCCCTTGAACACCGCATGGTTGATGACATGGTACACGGCGCCGATAAGCGCGATGACGGCGAACCCCTGCACGAATGCGCTCGTGCTGTGTATCATTGCCAGTGCCGCGCCGATGGCGAAAATGATATAGCCGAGCTGACCGATGGAACTGTAGGCAAGAAGCCGTTTCGCATCGTTCTGTTTCATCGACTGCACGGTGCCGATGAAGAGCGTCACCGCACCCATCACGGCGATGCCGATGCCCCAATAGTATCCGCTGAATCCTGCCACGCCGTCATGCGGTATCATCCAGAAGAACGTGCGAAGAAGTCCGTAGATGCCGGTCTTGAGCATTACGCCTGAGAGCATGGCGCTCACCGGCGAGGGCGCTACCGAATGCGCATCCGGGAGCCAGAGCTGCCCGAGCGGGAATACGCCCGCCTTGCAGCCGAAACCGGCGAAAAGGAGCGCGAACACGGCGATGATCCGTATCGGATCGGTAGCTGCGATCTTCCCGGTAATGACGGCAACACTGTCGCCGGGTTCTATCCCGTGAACGAAGAGCGTCGCACCGATGATGACGCCGTAAGCGAGTTCCATGAGGATAAGATATTTATTGGCGCTTGCGACATTGGCACGCTCGCGGTGCTCGAAGCGGATGAGGAAATACGAAGCGAGCGTCATGATCTGCCAGGCGGCGGTGAACCCGAAGGAGAGATCGTCCACCGTGACGACACCGATCATCCCGGCGATGAAGAGCGGGAACGCGATATAGTACGGCGCCGCGCTGTACTCCCGGTAATGCTCCATATACTTTATCGAATAGAACGAGCTTGCGATCGAGAGCACCGCAATGACGGTGATGAACACCGCGGATAACCCGTCGGCGAGGAACGGCACGGCGATGGGTCCGATATGGACGGTATGCTCGTACGGATGCCCGAGCAGTATGTTCGCACTGAATCCGATGAGCATGACCGCTCCCGCCGCGATGAACACGAAATGTATTACACCCGCAAGGAATCGTGAACGCGAGAACACCGGGGATATGACCGCGGCGGCGGCAAGCAGTGCGAGCGGGAAGAACGGATTATCGAACATCGGCGACCTTCTCCTTGCAATAGCGCGAAAGCATCTCGGCAACAGCGGCAGTGCTCTGTGCGACACGAGCGGTCATGGTGCTCCCGATATCGATATCCTCAGCCTCAATGCCGAGGAACCACACATCCTTGCCGTGCGAAGCGAGTATCGATACGGTCATGGAAAGCGCCGCCTTATGCGACGATACGCCCGCGGATTCCGCGATATCGGAAAAACGCGCAAGCACGATGGCGCCCGGCTCCGCACCCGTACGTACCGCATCGATGATAAGCACCTGCTCGGCATCGCTTTCGGCGATGGTGAACGCATAGTTCTCTATCACATCCTCGGCGATGACGACATCCGCACCGAGCGCTGCGAGATGCTCCGCAACGCGCACACCGGCACCGTCGTCGGCGCGCAGGGTATTACCCATGCCAACGATGGTCACACGGCGCGAGAATATATCGGCGAGCACTTCGTGCATCATATCTGCTCCCCGAGCGTCTTTATCTGATGGTAGGTATAGACGGGCCCGTCGGTGCAGACGAGTGTCCGGCCTATGGAGCAGTGCTGGCATTTGCCGATGCCGCACTTCATGTGCCGCTCAAGCGTCGATATGATGCTGTGTTCATCGAGCCCGCGGGAAAGGAGCTCCTTAATGACCGCGTTGAACATCATCGGGGGGCCGCAGACGAAGGCGACGGTATCCTTCACCGGTATATCGGCGTTCTTGATGAGGGTATGGACGAAACCCGTAGGTCCGTCCCAGCCGGGCATGGGATTATCGATGGCGATGAAAGTCTCGAATCCAGGGGCGGTCTTCCACTCCTTGAGATTGTACTGATACATGAGGTCGCGCGGGGTGCGTGCCCCGTAGAACATGAGTATGCGCCCGAATTTCTGATTGTTCTGCATGACATGCATTATCGAGGAGCGCAGCGGGATGATGCCGATACCGCCGCCGACATAGATGATGTTCTTGCTCTGAATATCCTCGAACGGAAAACCATTGCCGAACGGTCCGCGCACGCCGATCTTATCGCCCGGCTTGAGCTCATGGAGCGCATTGGTCACTTTGCCGGTGCGGCGTACGGTAAGATGGAACCGGTCGTTCTCCGGGCACGCCGGGAGGGACACGGCGAATTCCCCCGCACCGAACACGGTGCACATGATGAATTGGCCGGACTTGAACGCGAACGGCTTTTTTCCGGGGCGTTCATCGAAGGAGAGATAGAACGTTTTCACGTCGACTATCTCATCGCGAATTTCATCGACGGTGACTACTTCCGGTATGGTCGTATTATCGCTCATATCACTGACCCTTCTTCGTGATCTCGCGCCGTATATAGGTCACGACGTTGGGCATGCCGATATCACCGGGGCATACCCACGCGCAGCGTCCGCAGCCGACACAGCCGGGGCGCAGGTATTTCTTCGACTGCGAATAGGAGAGCTTGCAGAAAAAGCGTTTGCTCCGGCGGTCCTCCACGGGCTTGCGCGGGTTATGCCCGCCGGCCATGCGGGAATAGCCTTCGAAGGAGCAGGAATCCCAGGTGCGCGTGCGCTCGGCGGAATCCTTGCCGGTCACCGAATCGACGACGTTGAAGCACGAACAGCTCGGACAGACGAAGGAGCAGGCGCCGCATTCAAGGCATTGATCGCCGATATAGGTCCACGCCTTTTCATCGAAGAGGCCCGTCGTCACGCGGTTGACCACGCGTGATATCCACGCCTTATTGTCCTTCGCCGTTTTGGAAAAGAGCGAGAGCGACTTATCAACGGCTTTTTCCCTGTCGCGCTTCGCCGATTCGGGTGCGGATGCAAGCGAAAGCTTTTTCGCAAGCGTCTCTCCCTTCTCGCTCCCAATTTCGATGAGGTATTCATTGCCGAGGTCGGTAAGGTTCATATCGAACCCTTCGCGTGCGCTGGGACCGCTGTCCATGCAGGAACAGAAGCATTCGCGGAACGGGGTAACGCAGGTATTGGCGACGATGAACATCTTCTTCCGGTGATCGCGGTATACCTCGTCGACGAAATCCTGACCGAGATAGAAACGGTCGAGACACTGAATGCCGGTAAGGTCGCAGGCGCGTACGCCGAAAAGAGCCTTGGGCGAATTGTCGGTCTCGGGGGTGAACTTCACTTCCTGCTTCGCCTTGTCATACGCGTAGGAGAGCGTTCGGCCGAACTGCGGGAACACGACATGCTTGGGCGGCACGAGCGGGAGCGCGGCGGTAAGATTGATGCGCGCGAGGTCCTTTATCTGCGTGAACATGACCTGCAGTGTTTCGCGCTGCAGTGCCGGTGCGTAGAGCGTGTGTTCCTCCGCGAGCGCGGCGGCGATGTCGTTCACTTTGTCTTTTGCTATGCGGTACATCATCACACCTTCACTATGCGCACCGGAACGGTCGCATCCTCTCCGCGTTTCATCACGCTCTTATGCGCAAGGAAGAATCGCGTTACCATGTCGTCAACGAAATAGGCGACATATGCGGTATTCGGCTTCACCTTGTCGGTTATCTGCACCATCGCTTCCATCGAACCGTAGGGGGAGATGATCTTCACGTTCGCACGATCGCGCACGGTAAGCCGCTTGGCATCCTCGGGTGAAACGGCGACATACCCCTGCGGATAGAGGAGCAGCGTCGCATTGTATTCCCGGAGCGGGATAGTGGTCTTTTTCATCAGATTGTTCTGATGCCAGAAATGCTGTGCTTCGCCTATGACAAGCTGTACCGGATATTCCTCGCTCACCGGCGGCACCATAAAGCTCCAGTCGGTGGGAACGAACGTTATTTTTTTTGCGGCCTTTTCAATGCTGAACCGCGGTGTCCCGCCGGGATTATCCGCCGTACATGGCCACTGAATCCCGAAACTGTCGGTAAGTTTGTCGTAGCGAATATCGGAATACTCCGGTGTGAGCCGTGCTATCTCTCCCATTACGTCCGCAGGCGATGTGTACGTCCATGATGCACCGGCAGCCTTCGCGATGGCCGTATAAAGCTCCCAACCGGGCATTATCCCATCGAGCGGCTTTCGCTTCTCACGGAAGAGCTGCACGCGTCGTTCGGTATTGGTGAACGTACCGTCGCTCTCGATATAGGATGCGATCGGAAGCACAACATCGGCAAGGTCGGCGAACGGATTGTGATAGGTGCCGATATAAGCGACGAATTCTATCGCGTCTATCTCGTCGTGGTGACGTATCACCGTTTCATCGTGGTCGACGGCCACGAGCGCCTTAAGCCCGCGGCTTCTATCCATCAGGAGATCATCGATAGGCCGCCCGGGGCGGGCGCTCAGCCGAACATTCCATTCCTTGTTGAATTTGTCGCGCACCGCGGCATCAGTGATCGACTGATAACCGGTCAGAAGATCGGGCGCAATGCCCATATCGTAGCTGCCCTGCAGATTGCAGATGCCGGTGATCGGGTTCACACCGCATCCTTCCTTGCCGATCTTGCCTGCGAGCATGAAGAGATTGAAGAGATACCCTATCGTATCGCGGTCGAAACCGGATATTCCCGATGAGAAGAACGCCATCGCGGTCTTCGCGCGCGCCAATTCCCGCGCCGTTTCCTTAAGCGATTCAAGATCGATGCCTGTTTTCTCCTCGACCTCGGATTCCTTGAGGAAGGAGAGACATCCCACGAAGCCGTCATATCCTTCCGTCTGCCGTTTGATGAAATCCTCATCCGTGCGGCGCTCTTCAAGGAGCACGGTCGCCATATACGCGAGCGCGACCTTATAGGAGCCGGGTTTCAGCTGAATGAAACGGTCGGAAAGATGCGCTATCTGCGTATTGCGTGTATCGATGGTCACGAGCTTTGCGCCGGCGCGTGCGGCCATGTGCAGCTCGCTCCCGATGATGGGATTCTGCTTCGTTATGTCCGAACCGAGCACAAGAAGATATTCCGCGCGTGCGATATCCTCAAGCGATCCGATCATGCCGGCCATACCGGTGCCGGCGTGCATGACGTCGATGCTGTTGCGGTGGCCGGGGTCGGAATCGAGGCAGATGTTGCTGGTATTGAACACCGACCGGGCGAGCTTCATGAGGAGAAAATTCTCCTCGTTCGATGCCCGCGGCGACGCAAGGAAACCGGTGTTGTCAGCGGCGTCGTTCTTATAACGGGAAAGGTTCTCAACGAGCAGTGCAATAGCTTCTTCATACGTTGCCGGGACTAATACGCCGTCTTTCCGTATCAGGGGTGTCTTAATCCGTTCATTGCTGTTGATGAGCTCGTGGACATGCCAGCCGCGCACGCACAGCCGCCCCTTGCTTACCGGGTGATTGCGTACCGGAAATACGCCTGCAACATCGTTACCGCGCATATCGAGCATATGCGCGCATCCTGTGCCGCAGAAAGTACAGACACCGGATTTATAGCTCATTCTTCATTCCTGGGATCGATACGGGCGCGAACTATCGGGAACGCCCTCGCATGGATCGCTGATCTTCCGCGAGGGCTCTATCGTTGGTTCTGCGTAGGCCGGCTCATCGCTGCAGAAATAGTATAACGGAAGGCCGTGAATTGTCAATAAACATCCACCGGCTGAATATGACTATCATGCTTTTTCCGGACATGCACCCGAGCGCATAAAAAAAGCCGCCCGGCGGCGGCCGGACGGCTTGTCATGTTCTACTGTTCTCAGCGGCCGACGGTGATCTTCCCTTTGAACTGGGGCAGATAGTCCTTGTTCGCCTGGAACATCTCATTGACCATGGCGCGTGTCTCCTCCATGCTGAGGACAGCCGAGGTGAGCGGATCGAACAGCACTGCGTGGAAGACCTTGCGGGCATCGCCCTCGATCGCGCCTTCTACCGCAAGCTCTTCGCAGCGTGCGCTTATGTTATTGAGCACCGCGAGCTGCGCCGGGAGCGCACCGACATGCACCGGGTTAAGCCCGCGCTGTGAGGCGAATACCGGCACCTCGACGCAGCAGCCGTGGGGCAGGTTGTCGATGATGTTGAAATTGCGCACATTGCCGTTGAACTCGAACACAGCATTGTCGCCGAATATCGCGTTGAATATCGATGCAGCGTATTCGTGACCGCGCTCGAGCTTTACCGGTTTATCAAGTTCCTGCTTGATGAGATCTTTCCAGTCATGCATGCGCTTAAAGTAATGTTCGAGGATATAGGCATGATGCCCCGGATTCCAACCGGTACCGTTGGTGCAGTATTTTTCGATGAGGTCCTGGCGTTTTCTGAACCAGGCATTGTACTCGGAATTGTGCCCGCTCGATTCGGTCACATAGTAGTCGAGCGCGAGATACATCTCGTTGCGGACCTGTTCTTCATTATATATCTCAGGCTTCTCATTGATCGCCTTGCGGATGAGGGGATACGCATCCTTGCCGTTCCATTTGAAGTCGAGATAGAACGCCTGGTGATTGATGCCTGCGCAGAAGTAGGTTATCTCCTTCATCGGCGCGCCTATCCACTTGGCGAGCATGCCCGCTGTTCCCTGCACGGAGTGGCAGAGACCAGTGACGGACAGTTTCGGGAATTCGCTCTGCATGCCGCGGCAAAGCATGGCCATCGGGTTGGTATAGTTAAGCACGATCGCGTTCGGTGCATACTTCTCAACGTCACGCACGATATCGAGCATCGGCGGGAGCGTTCGGAGCGTGCGAAATATCCCCGACGGGCCGCGCGTATCGCCGACATTGATGTCTACCTTATATTTCTTCGGGATCTCGATGTCGGTGCGGAACACCTGCGGTCCGCCCTGGAGTATCGTGATAACGACGCCGTCGGCGCCCTTTATCGCCTCGACGCGGTCTTTCGTCGCGGTGACTTTCGCCGGATATTTTCCCGCGGCGACTATCTTCTCGACCGCCGCTTTTGTGAATGCAAGCCGCTCGTCGTCGATATCCATGAGCGCTATCGTCGCGTCCTTGAACGCGTCGAACGTGAGGATGTCGCGAACGAGACCGCGTGTGAAGCCGAAGCTCCCCGCGCCGATGAATGCGATCTTCTTAGCCATGATGGTTCTCCTTTTTATTTCACGCTCGCCCCTTCCCCTCTCTCACATCCCCGTGAGAGAGGGGAAGGGGTCGGGGGGATGGGGTGAGTGTTTATTTATACTTCGGAAGCATTTCTCCGTGTGCTGCAATGAGATCATCGCACATCGCCTTGATGTCGTCGATGGAAAGCTCACCCGCCGTATGCGGATCGAGCATGGCCGCGTGATATATGTGCTCTTTCTTTTTCGTAAGCGCGGCTTCGATCGTGAGAAGATGTACATTGATGTTCGTCATGTTAAGCGCAGCGCACTGCCGCGGGAGCATGCCGACATGCGTACCCTGTATGCCGTTCCGATCGACGAGACATGCGACTTCTACAACGGCGTCCGACGGGAGGTTCGTAATAAGCCCGTTGTTGAGCACATTCCCGCCGATGCGCGCCGGTTCATCGGTCTCCATCGCGTTCATGATGATGGAGCCATACTCATGCGACTTCTTATGCGAAAGGTTCTTGTCGTTGAGGAGTTCATCGCGCTGTTTTTTCCATCCGGCGATCTGGTTCACGCAGCGGCGCGGATATTCATCGAGCGGTATATTGTACTCCTCGATAAGGTCCGGATATTTCGCCTTGATCCAGTACGGCGAGTATTCCGCATTATGCTCCGACGATTCGGTGATGTAATGACCGACCGTAAGCATCATCGCATGGCGTACCATGTCGCCGTATTTCTTCGCCCCTTTCTTCCGCGCCTCGGCAAGCTTCTTCGCCGCGCGTTCCTTTATCTCAGGATACATGTCCTTGCCGCCGTCGGTTATCGACAGGAGCCACGACATGTGATTGATGCCCGCGATCTCCCACTGGAGCTTCTCCGGTATCGGCATCTCAAGACCTTTGAGGAGCCCTTCCGCGCACCCTTGCACTGAATGGCAGAGACCGACGGTCTTTACCGATGTGCCGCGGAGCATTGCACCGGTGAGCATGGACATGGGATTGGTATAATTGAGGAACCATGCATTCGGGCATACTTCTTCCATATCTTTAGCGAAATCAAGTAGTACCGGTATCGTCCTCAACGCACGGAATATCCCGCCTATGCCGAGCGTATCGGCTATGGTCTGACGAAGGCCGTATTTCTTCGGTATCTCGAAGTCGATGACCGTCGAGGGCTCATACCCGCCGACCTGAATGGCATCGACCACATAGTTCGCGCCACGAAGGGCGTTCTTCCGTTCGCCCACACCGAGATGCGCCGTGATCTTCGCCTTCCCGGCATTGACGTTCTTGTTGATGTTATCGAGCATGAGCTTCGACTCTTTCAACCGCTCCGCATCGATGTCATAGAGGGCGATCTCGGACTCGCACAATGACGGTGTCATCATCGAATCGCCGAGGACGTTCTTCGCGAATATCGTGCTCCCGGCGCCCATGAACGTGATCTTTGGCATGCATTCTCCTTTGGGATTGATGGGTACTAATATACGAGGGATGCTTGTCTGAAATATGTCATTTTGTTGTTTTTGTATGTGATTCTGTTGTCGTCCCAATGCCAGGGAAAACACCGTGAAATTGACGTTATGCACACTGCACATATAATGGCGGGATAAGGAGGCTCTGTGCGGCCGGATACCAGTACGCAGCGATTCATCGAAGAGCTCACGCGTTCCATACGCGAGCGCGGTCTCCAAGGACATGAGCGCATCGAGGGACAGGATGAGCTCGGGAAGAAATTCGGCGTATCCTATACGGTCGTACGTAAGGGCCTTAAGAAGCTCATCGAGCAGAAGCTCATCTATCGGATAAAAGGGAAGGGCACCTTTGTCGCGCCGCGCGAACATCTGGGGATAAAGAACTACATCGTCATAATACCGAATATCAATGCCGGGGGAATCATCCCCGATCTTTGGCAATCGATCATCGTGCTTTTAAAAGGGGATATCATTGCACATGGCTTTCTGCCGATCGTGTTTTCAAGCGCCGGCGATTTCTCCGAGATACGGAAAATGTGCTACGAGGACCAGATCAGGGCGGCGGTCTTTTTTGGGATAGATCCTGCGAAACCGGCGGTGCGTGATGCCGAGATCTTCCTGAAAAAACGGCACATACCCCTCACCTACCTTGAACAACGCGGCAAGAACACCGAGAGCACCGTCACCTTCGATGATGAGGCCGCCGGTGCGCAATGCGCTATGCATCTCGCTTCCATCGGTAAAAAACGGATCGCGATCATCGCGGATAAAAAAACCGGGGCGTTCGGCAGACGCATACACGGTTTTCTTTCGGAAGCAGAGCGGCATGCGGTGAACGCAACGCTCGTCATGTCATCCCCGCCCGACGTCATCACCCGTGAGCAGTGCCGCGCTTTCGACGGTATCGCTTTCCTGTACGAAGGTCTTGCATACTCAACACTTGCACTTCTCAAGGGATACGGCGTAAGGATACCGGATGATCTTGCCGTGATCACGATAAGCGGCTCCCCGCTTACCGCCCGTACCGACCCGCCGCTTTCCTCGTCCACTGTCCCGGTGGAGGAGATGGCTGCAGGGCTTACCGAGCGTATTTTCGCTCTGCTCGAGGGAAAACCACCGCTTTCACTCCTGCGTGTGACCCCTATCCTCATACCGAGGGAAAGCACCACGGGCAAGGCTCCTTGACAAGCGAGGGTTCTCTGAATATACTATTAAGTACTATGTTTATATTATAGATACTACCTCGGAGGCGACGATGATACCACGCAGCCTTGCGTTCTTCATAGCATCGATCGGCATGCTGGCCGCAGAAAACCTTATTGTGAACGGTGATTTCGAGGATGCCGCCGGGGATATGCCCAAGGGATGGAGTGCGGCGTCCTATGGCTCGCAGAACGAGACTGCCGCAGCAGCATCCGACGGCGCATTCATACGCGGGTCCATTTCGATGCACCTGAAGCACGCGAATGCGGAAAAAACGCCGGGGAGCAAAGGTGTCGTCATCCTGACCGAAAAGCCGGTAAGCGGCATTCAGGGCGGCAGCGAGTATACACTGACCTTTTTCGCCAAGTCGCCGTCCGCGGGGGGACTCGATGCATATTTCTACACCGGGGCCGGGAAAAAGCCGCATTTCTACAAGATGAAGTCCTTCATACTCAACGGGAATTGGACAAAATATACTTTCACGGCAAAGCTGATGACAGCCGATGACTGGAACGATCGCGACCTCTTCATCCGGTTCGATCTTCAGTACGGGGAAGCGTATATCGACGGCGTTGAACTCTCCGTTGCAGCTGCCGGCGGAAATACCGCCGTTGCCCCGTCAATACAGGCGTCAAAATATATGCTCGTCAATCCCGGTTTCGAGCTCGGATGGCTCGGCTGGGGCCCGCAGAGTTACCGTATCATGACCGCACCGTATGAGGAGAAGGAGATACCGTCGGCCATCGACACCGCGGTCAAGTACGAAGGAACGGCCTCGCTTCGGATCGAGCCCAACGGCTGCATCGGAAGCCGGCGATATAACGTTGAACCGGGAAAGACATATACCTTCTCATGCTATGCGAAAGCGGAGCCGGCCTCCGGGCAGAATAGAGCAGTACGTTTTTTTGTCATTACCCCGACATGGAATATATCGCAGAGAGCGTATACGGTAGGCAAGGATATTGGAACGGAATGGAAGCGTTATTCATTCCCGGTCAGCATTCCCGAACAAGGCGCGCCGTTCCGCAATACCGTGTACATCCGCATCGATTCGTCTGACAATACCGTCTGGGTGGATGCGGTGCAGATAGAAAAAGGAGATATGACCGCGTATCAGTCCGGTCTGCAGGCGGGCATATTGACGAAGAACGAACTCGGTCTATTTCAGCTGGCAAAACCGGAAGAAGTTTCCGTCGCGCTCGCATCCTCGGGCGGCATTGCGCGTGATGTGACCGTATCGCTCGTTTCCCGCGATGTGCAGTCGAACGTTCTCTGGAAAAAGGACATCCCGTTCGCTGCAACAAAAGATGAACTATCGCTCAAGCCGCTTATGCTCGATAATTCGGCGCTCGGTGTATTCGAGACGACCATCACCGTTGCTGTTCCCGGCGAAACGCCGCTCTCGGTGAATTCATGGCGCGCGTGCGTCATCAGCGGTGCTCCGGAATCGGCGAAACAGAATGCGCTCTTCGGCACGGAGAACACCATCGGCGGGACTCCGGCATGGCTTGAGGAATGGAATGAGCGCATGGCGAACATTGCAGGCTCCGGATTCTCTCGCGTCTTTATCTGGCAAGGCACGGTCGATGACGGCGCCGACCCTGTCGTTCTTGAACGCCTCAAAATGCAGCTTGCGCGCAAAAAGGCGAGCGGAAAGATCGTCATGATATGCGTCGGCACGCCGCGGGGGGCTAAGATACATCACGCCCAGCCGCTCAACGATGATATCACCGAAACCATGGTAAACGAAGAGACCGCATTGTATGCAGCACACGCGGGAAAAATAGCCGCTGCGCTCACCGATACGGTCGACTACTATCAGCTCCTCAACGAACCGAACATATGGACAGCCCATTCCGGGTCGAAAAAAGGTACGCGATTCCTCCCGGCGGAGCGCTATCAGCGATTCATCCGTGCCGGTGCCGCCGCCGTGCGTGCAGCGTATCCCAAGGCGAAGATCGCTGCGAACATCAACGGCATCGATGTCAACTATGTCGATGCACTGTTCGCTGCCGATGCCGCAAAAAGTATCGATGCATTCACGTTCCACTCCTACCGTATGGCGCCGGAGAATCCGTCCGTATACGATGATATCAAACGCCTGCGTGTCATCATTGATAAATATGCCAAGGGCATGCCGCTCTACAACGATGAGCAGTATTTCGGCATGCGGGACATGATCGCGCATTCCGGCGAGGATGACAGGGACTACTACAGCGACACCGAGGAAGAGCACACAGGGCGTCTCCTGCAGAATTATCTGCACCATATCGCCGCCGACCGCGTGCCTCATGCACAGTTCGCCGTGGGATCAACGCTCTACCGCTTCGGGATGAGCAGCCCGGTCTACTTTTACCATGCCTTCAGCGGCTACCGTTTCATGAGCCAGACGCTTTTTGACATCAAGGCCTCGTCAGCGCTCGATGTGAACCCTGCAGTGCGGGCATTCCTCTTTGAGCGTGCGGACGGCGTGAAGATAGTCTCGCTCAATACGCGCATGCATACCGTACGCGGCGGTATACGCAATGCAGCCGCCGACGCGGTATACGATATGAACGGCAACAGGATAAACACACCGGATATCCCCATCTCCTTCATCCCGACCTATCTTTCGTTCAAAGCAGGAACGAGCGCGGATGCCGTGCTCACCGCACTGAAGCGCGCCGACCTCTATGGATTCGATGCACCGATACGGCTCACCTTCGACATCGATGGCGGGTCACTCGTCATGAACGTCGAGAATTGCGTGAACAAGCCCCTTACTGCATCGGTAACATTCAAGAAAGTACCGAATGGATGGCAGACGCCGGCCCCGGTGACCGTTTCTGCGCTCGCTGAACGAGCAACGAAGCGATTCACGTTCCCGGTGACCGAGGAGCCGATATGGGACAGGGAATACGCGGTTGAATATACCGCTTCCGCGGGGGATAGTATTCTTTCAAAACGGGTAAAGCTCCCGTCGATGAATATTCCGCGTGCCGCCGTGGTCATAGACGGGGATTTCTCCGATTGGAAGAATGTGCCGTCGTATATGCTTGGCGAAGATAATCTGTCTGCCGATTTCTCAGGCGGAAAGATGGCTCACGCCGGACCGGCGGACTGTTCTGCGGCATTCCGCTTCGCATGGGACGATGCGAACTTTTATATTGCGGTCAAGGTGACGGACAGCGTATTCTTCACCGGCAACGGTGATGAAGGGCAGTTCTGGGGAAATGATTCCGTGCAGTTATACTTCGACATGCAGAATGACGACGGGAAGTTCTACGATGCGAATGATGCGACATACTCGGTCGGTTTCAACAAAAACGGCGTGCCGGTCGCATATCTCGATAAAGCCCCGACGGGGCGCTATGTAGGCGCGAACAATGTCGACCACGGGATCGATGACGCGGTAAAAGTCGCGTGGAAGAAAACAGCTGACGGGTATGCGCTTGAAATGGCGTTCCCGAAGGAAACACTTCCCTATATGACATTAAAAGAAGGGTCCGTGTTCGCCGTGTCCCTGCTTATCAATGACAATGACGGCGAGGGCAGAAAACAGGGAGTCACGCTCGGGCCGAAAGGCACGGAACCGTTCGGGAAGCCCGTGCTCTGGAAAACAGTGAGACTGAATAAATGACCGCAGCCGCGACGGGGAACGCCTCTCCGCGCATGGACCTGAAAGACGCGCTCAGTGCTGTCGGCGACGGTGATCTCCTGACGGCAGACGGCGCAACGCCCGAGGGTATGCGGGAGGCTTCACTTTGGAATATATACTGGGCCCATTCGCAATCGGTCATTCCGTCCGGAACGCTCCCCTTCCTGCTGCCTTCGGCGATTCGAGAGAATTGGCGTAACTGCTCATGCCCCGGCGAGGTGCCGGATGAATTGCTCGATGCTGCCGCGGCGATACAGGAACACACCGCGTTACGGGCGTTGGTATGGCATATGTGGTGGATGGGTTTTCACGCCCCGTCCCACCCCGGCATAAAAAAGAAACCGTATTTTTCTGCATTCTTCACCGATCGCGGTGTGGTGTATCTCGCCATTGCCCTCGATCTGCACCGACTGCTCAGCGAATACCACCGAGCACAGCGCATCGACCCCGAGATCACCCGCGATACGTCACGGCAGGTCGCCTGCTTTGCCGACAATTATCAGCGCGCGTGCCGAAAGCTCGGGATATTCGCGAATCAGTTCTTCTGGCTTTATCATTATCTTCATGAACCGTATGTTCGCCTCGGCCGTCTGGAATTCTGGTATCGCTCATTTCCCAAGAATATACGTGTGCTTCGGCGACGAACATCAGGCGAGCATGTCATTTTGTCTGCACCGGGCCTTACTTTTGACGGGAACGGACAGACAACGCTTCCCGGCGCTATTCCCGGTACCGACGGATGCTGGCAAAGTACGCAGGAGTATATCGGCGGTGTATGGCGTGGTAACCGGGTAGCGAAGGACGGTATCGTCGAATGCACGGTAAGTGAATATGCGGATGCGGATTATGTATCCATCCTGGGTACAGGAAGCCCGGTAGTTGATATTCATATCCCGAGCGGCGGCGGCTTGAGCGTTGAGGCTTTGCATGACAGTTTCGCGCGGGCATATACCTTCTTTGCCCCGCGCTATCCACAGGCACCGCCGGTTGCTGCTGTCTGTTTTTCATGGATGTTCACCCGGGACGTTCATGCCATCATGGAACCTGCAGCGAATCTGCCGCGTGTCCTGCGGGAACTGCAGCTCTATCCCGTCGATCAGGCAAGCCCCAACGGGCCGGCACATGTATTCATGCAGGATGCACCGTTCTCGCTCGCACATGCCGCACGGGATTCCAGCCTGCAGCGCTCGATCATAGCGTGGCTTGAAGCGGGTAATCCCTGGCGCAGCGGCGGCATGCTGCATATGTTCGAGAAATGATGCAGCGCGTGTCGTCTGCATGATCGTGTAGCCTTTCAACTGTTCGTAAGGAGTGTTATTCCCAATGGGACTTGTGATAGTCGAACTGCCGAATCTGGTTTACCCGATATCATTGATCATTGATGACGGCATGCCGATAGTTACGCCGCGGCGTTGCGCGGATATTGTCAACGGAAATTGCGCCGAAAAGAACGATGTCGATCCTTGGGATATAATGGATGGATTGCTGTCCCTCACCGCTGAATTCGGCGTCAAGGGTAAATTATCTCTGGTGCCATACCGCAAGGAACTCGGGATGATAGACATGCTCACCGACCCTGTCATAAAAGAGCACTTGAGCGATTTTACCGCGGTGATCCGTGAAAAGGTCATGCCGCACTACGATATCACCCCGGAGATAATTTCCCATGGACCAGTCATCGATATTGTAACGGACCTTCCGATAGCGCGTCAATACACCGAAAAAGATGGTGTCGATAGTACTGTCCGCCCTGAGCTTCTCAACGAAGCGCGATGGTCGCAGACCCAGGACGAAGATACGCTTGAGAAGTATATAGGCCGGGCATTGACGGCGCTTAAGAATGTCGGGGTCATCGCCAATGGTGTCACTTCCCCGTGGGATTTCGGCATTGCGAATGAAGCGGCATACTCCCGCGCTGTGGGAAATGCCTTACGGCGGGTGAATGACATCAGCGGCGGATGGTATTTTCTGCATACCCCGACCAATGATGATCTCTCCCCGCGCTTACAGTCCTTCGAGTGGTCATCCGGGTCATACGTGGTCAGTATCATGGCATCGGGTCATATGGTCGACATGACCGTAGCCGAACGCGTCGGTCCCGATCCTGACCGTCAGGCGGATGTCTATCTCAGCGCGGACGGCGCCGCCGGCGCAATGGCCGATCTGATACACGGTAAGAGCCCCGTCATTCTCTGCGGGCACTGGCAGTGTCTGGAGAAAGGCCTTGCGGTCTACCGCGAGGTGTTCCGCCGCCTGGCGCTTCATCACGGAGCAAAGGTGCAATGGATGACCTGTTCATCGATAGCCCGATACTTTGCCGCGGCAAAAACATTCCGGGTGGCGCGCAGCAATGGCGGGGACATTCTCCTCGAATCAGCCATCGAATGTCCTGATTTCACGATTCGCATGCCCATGGACAGGGCCGTGCGTCAACTGATGATACATGGCGTTGTGCTGGAACGGGATGATAATTCCGGATATTTAGCGAATGGAAAATGGCGTCAGACGGATGGCGTTCTCTACATATGCTTCGATCTGAAAAAGAGAACGGTGATCTCTGTTCAATTCGAAGGACAGTGACCGATCACACGTTCCGTGATCCGCCGATAGACGGGACCGCGCGGCTTTTACGCTAACGGCATCCGAATTCAGCCGGTGTCTTTCCCGTATGCTTCCTGAAATCGGCGCTGAAATGCTGCGATGATGAATACCCGCACTCAAAAGCGATATCGGTGATCGGCATGTCCCGTTTCGCGAGGAGTCGCTTCGCAGTACTGATGCGCACGCTGTCCCGATATTCCTTGGGACGCATGCCGGTGGTGCGGCGGAATATGCGCTCGAAATGCTCATAGCTCACGGGGATACGTCCCAAGAGCACGCGCAAGCCGACCGCTTCCGTTGCCGCATCCCTGATTATCTCCTTTGCAAAACGGACGAGGGCTGCGTTCCCCCGTTGTGCATGCTGCGGGGCGCATCGTACATATACGAATCGGCAGAAGAGATCGGCCATGGCACTGATCATCACCGCTTCGTGCGGCCTCGGGGCGATGAGCTCGCTGAAAAGATAGCGCCCCATGCTGTCAAGAATATCCTCACGGAAAAGTATCATCGAACGCTTCATCGCTATCGACTTCCCTGACCGCGGCATGATGACGAAAAAACCCCGGTACCCGTCCGGGCATGAGAGGGCAAAACGAGTATGCGGAAAAAGGACAAGCGTTTCCCCCGGATGAATACGTTTCACCGCGCCATGTTCATGAAGGCAGAGTACGCCCTCGCGGACCTGTATTATCTGCCTGAGATCGTAATCATCGCTTGCAAAGCGGTAGCCGCTCTTCCTGTCCTTGATACCGATCATTGTTTTCATGGTGTGATTATACAGCGGAGGGGGATACGCGGTCAAGACGGACCGTGCCCGGTGCATGCACGAACGGGAGGGTCGACCGCTCGGAATAACAGCGGCAATTGACATCCATGGTGTTTGCGATATAGTACCAGTAAGGATCATCAATGAACGTACGTTCCCTTATCCTGTTCTCGACGATATTCCTCATGGGCTGCGCCACACCCAAGACCATACGCATGCTCAAGGATATCGAACCGGTGTTCAACGAAGTGAGCGCCCAGACGACGCCCGATATCGCGCGGTTCCTCGAAGCCACCGAAAGCGGCGACCGTGAAGTCCGCGCGGAAGCTGTTTTTACCCTCTCGAAATTCGCCAGGCGCCTCGCTCCCCTGTCGCCCTCACGCGAACGCGTCGAACGCCTCCTGCTTAAGCTTGCAGAAACGGATTCGGATTTCAATGTGCGCTGCATGGCGGTATTCGGTATCGGGGAATACGCCATCGATAAGAAGGAAGCGATCCCCGTGATTAACCGTTCACTTGCCGATGTGTCACGCCAGGTGATGATTGAAGCGACAAAGGTCGCACGCATCTATAAGGACGAATCATCGCTCCTGCCGCTGCTGGCGAATCTGCGCACGACCGGACGCTGGCTCAAGATGGAAACGATACGCACGCTCGCGTACTATAAGGACAAGCGCGTCGATGATGCGTTCCTGCAGATAAAGAACACTGACGATGACATCGGTGTGCTGGAAGAAATAACGGCGGCAATGGCGAAACGCTAGCACGCCCGCTTGTGCGTCCGTTACGGCACCCGCTTCCGCCTCGCGACGGTGCGGATGATGATATAGAGCAGTATCGTGAGCGCCGCGAACACGATCAACACGAAATAGCTCGGCTGACTTTCCCGGATATCGGCGGTGAGTTCCTCCGCCCGCGCTTTGTTCGTCCGTATCTTATCATCGATGAAAACGACGATGCGCTCGCGGCTCGTTTCCCGGAAGCCGTACGTCTTCGCGAGCGCCTTCACGTACGACGCATCATGCGACATCCGTTCTATATCGCGTACAAGACGCGCGTTCTCGTTCGTCATGACGGCGATATCGCGCTCCATGCCTGCTATCCGCGAACGCACCTTCGATTGGTTGATGATGCCGACCTCGCTCAGTACGAACACATAGAGGGCGATGAGCACATATCCTGCGGCCGCGATGAGGATAAGGACAGGCCGCTTCATCCCATCGTCCACTTCGCAAGGAATTCGGTGTGCGCCGCACCTTTCGCCATCGAATTGAGTATGGTTACCGATGTGGTTTTGCACCCGTATATCTCAAGCGCACGCTCCATCCATCCAGCGATACGCTGTTCGATCATCTCGTTTATTTCGGCGAACGCTGTGATGCGGATGAGGCCTTCGGTCTCTCCGCGCTGTTCGACCTCCATTGCCGACGGCCGGTAATAACTGGGAAGTATGATGCTTCCCATCTTGAGGATGAAATGCACGGACCCGAAGCGCAGGAATGTCTTGAATATTCCCTTGAGCCCGATGTCGGCGCTGAGCCTCCCGACCTTCCACGCAAAGGATATCTCTCCGTTGTAGAACAGTTTGCTCAGCACAATGGACGGCTCAAGGTACATGCTCGTGAGCGGGTACCAGTTCTTGTGCGGTATGGGGTTCTCGAACACGGCACGTGCTCCCGCGGGCAGCGCGGCGAGCCACTGTGTGAACGCGTCCTCACCGAATTCGTTCTTAATGAACTCCGGCATCGATGCGATGGCGGCGCCTTTCACTACCATCCCGGCCCCCGCCGCTGCTTTTGGGACATCGAGGATTATCTCCGGCGACGGCAGCGCGACGGACCCATCCACACGGTACGTATCGATTATCTCCTCGACGGCGGTAACGCTCCTCGTCGTCTGTACGGTGCGTTCCAGCAGCGATTGTATCGCTTTGTTGAGGTCTTCAGCGTTCTGTGCCATCTCGCGCATCTTCTCAGTTATGGCGGTGGATATCTGCGTGAGGCGCTGTATCGATGTGTCATTATCCGCTGAAGCGTTCTCAAGCGTCGAAAGCCGCGATTTTATGACCGCGAGCGATTCATCTATCTGCGTATAGTTCTCTTTCACACGGGCCGTCATGCCCGACACCTGGGTGATGGCCGTGACCATTTCTGCGATGCCTGCAGACTCCTCATCGGTAGCGTGTTTCACCTCGGATATTATCGTCGAGACCGTGCTCGTCTCGGACGCGAGCATGGTGAACGTTTCCGCCGTACGAGAAAGATCGGCCGCGGTGCCTTTGACGCTGTCGGCGATGCGCTTGAGCGAGCGCTTCGCTTCCTCAGCCTGCCTGTTCGATGTTTCCGATAATTTCCTCACCTCGTCGGCGACGACGGCGAAGCCCTTGCCCTGTTCACCGGCATGCGCCGCCTCTATGGCCGCGTTCATCGCAAGAAGGTTCGTCTGCGATGCGATACCGCCGATGACGGTGACGAAATCGCTGATCCCGCCGATGGCCGAAAGCACCTCGTTCATCTTGGTCACGGTGCCTTCCATGAGCGTCCTGCTCTCCTGGGCCACGGTAAAGAGTTTCTTTGATGATTCATCCGCCTTGGCGCTCACCGTGCCGATGCTCTCGGTGGTCTTCGACATCTCCTCGGCAGCTGCGGCTATCTCCTCGATGCTCGACGCCTGCTCGGTTATCATCGTCGACAGTGCGGCCGTTTTCGACAGTATGCCGTTGACCGCCGAGACTATCTCCCCGACAGCACCGATGAGCGCATCGTTGTTCGATGCAGCGCCCGACACGAGCGAAAACTGCTCTTCGATGTTCTTCTCCACATCCTTCGTCGCAAGGGCCATTTCATTGACCGTCGTCGCCCCCGTAACCATCTCGGTGGATACGGCCTCGCTTTCCTTGCGCGACACGACAACATTCTTCTTAACGGTAACCACCATATCGCTGAAATGGTCGGCAAAACGATTGAACGCGGAAGCGAGCGTACCGACGACATCGCGCGCTGCGACCGGAAGCCGACGGGTAAGGTCGTGGTCCCCGGCAGCTATCTCGCCCAAGGCGCCGGCCAGGTGCTTGAGGGGGGATGTAAGGGAAATGGCGATGAAAAAAGAGAGTATCAACACGGCGGAGAGAACGACCAGAAATATGATGATGAGATTGAATCGAAGTTTGCTGAGCGGGGCGCTCAGTTCCTCGGCAAGAACATCCGCGCACACGATCCAATCGGTCTCCGGGATGTATGTGTAGCGGTAGATTTTCATTTTTCCTTTATTGTTGTTCGCTGCGGACGCCTGCAGTGCCGTCAGCGTTCCCTCTTTCTTCGAAGCCATTTCCTTGTGCTGGGGTGTGTTGCGTATGGTGCCTTCCAATTCTTTCATCGGATGAACGACCTGTCTCTGCGATGAGTCGAATATCTGCACATAACCAGTTTTTCCGACCTTTTTACTGAGTATAAATTCCCGAAGATCTCCAACGTCTTCTTCTTTCGTTCCGACGTACAGGCATCCGACTACCGCTCCGGAGGCGTCGTGCACGGGCTTATATCCGGTTAGAAACCATCCGGTGACTACGAACGCGCGTCCGTAGTACTCCTTCCCCGCGGCGACAGCCTGATACACGGGCGAATTGGTCGGGATGTACGTGCCGATAGCGCGGCTGCCATCGGCTTTTCGCACCGAGGTCGACACTCGGATCATCCCCTCGGGTATGAATTGAAAAATCGTCACGGTACCGCCGATATAATCGGTGATACGATCGATTAGCTCGTTATTTCCCGAAACTACAACGCCATCGACACGCATCACCGGCAGTATGTGTTTTCCTTTCTCATGCGTTATTTGATTCTCACTGGCAAACGTCATCGTCGCCCGTCGATCGGCGGATATTTTCTTTTCAACGTACTTGTTCGCCAGAGCAAGATTTCGTTTTTGTCCGTTGATCGCCATGACGACCACCGATCGAACGGAATCGATCGATTCGCCGATGAGCCGCGTATTCATCTCGGAAACGAACGCAGTAAACAGAAAAAGGCTTGCGATACCGGCGGCCAGAATCCCGACCGCGGATGCCGCACACATATACAAAGTTAATTTACTGCGAAAACCGATTGCCACACTGACCTCCTGTGATCACTTCTTTTCGTCGATCACGATTCCTTTCTTGTCCAGTATCTCTTTCGCTCGGTTCTTCACCTTGGTCACGCGGGCATTCTTATACATATCGCGAATGGCCGTGCGTGCGCTCTCCGATGCGGGGCCATCGCCGTCATCATACTCGGCGAGCGCATCGAGCACGGCAAGCACGACATCGGTCGAGGCCTCGGTAGCGAGCCGGAAGAGAAGCAGCTTCTTCGTATCCTCGCCCTTGTACTGTGAAAGCCCCTTGACCGCGGTCTCACGCACCCGCTCTGAATCGCTTTTTGCCGCGTCGATGAGTTCGCGCTTCACATCGGTGAACGCGCCGTATGCCGGAAGCACATAGATGACACGCGCGGTAAGTTCCGACACATCCTCGGCCAGAATGGATTGAAGCACGGACCAGTTCTCCCTGGTAGGGAATGCCTTGAGCGCAACAATGGCCTGATACCGGACGAAGGCGCTTTCTCCGGCATCGCGCGCAGCATTGCGTATGTGCTCTTCCGCCTCGCGCACGCCTATCTTTCCGAGGGCGGCGATGATCTCGCTTCGTGTCGATTCCTTCGTCGCTTCGTTCGTATAAAGCGCAATGAGGTTCGTCGCTGCGTTTTGCGACTTTATCTCGCCAAGCGCCTTGATGCATCCCTCGAGCGATACCGTATCCCGGAGCGTAAGTCCCTTGATCATGAACTGCTCGAGGTCCTTTTCCGGATAATACACGAGCATGCCGTACGCTTCTTTTGAAACGGCATCGTCCTCGTCGGCGAGCGCTGCAAGCAGTATGGGCTTTGCCCGCGCATCGATGACTTCCTTGAAGAACGCGAGTATGGCGAGCTTTACCGGACGCTTGCGTTCGCCCTTATAATGTTCGGAGATGATATCAAGTTCGCGATCGCTCTTCGTCTTCTTTATCCTGTCAAGCGTGCCGCGTATCTGCGCCGGTGTCCCGTAGAGGAACGTGCGCTTGGTGTTCGCAAGCGCTTCTTCCGCTTTCGATGCATTATCAGCTGTTTTTGCCGCAGCGGTCGCCGCTGACGATGATGCGGAAGCGGCAGTATTTGTCGGGGCTGCTGGAAGCGGGAGAATAAGGAATGGTAAGAGGATGATGATACGCTTCATATCGGTATGCCTTGCACTACAGAAAGTCCAAGGTCCATTATATCGCATTCGAAGAAAAATTTATACCGTTCTGCCGACCTCGTTGACGGCCTTGCCGATAAGCGTGTCATGCGTCATGATGCTCCGCGAGTTGAGCTCATAGGCGCGCTGCACTTCTATCATGGCGACCATTTCCTGCACGGCATTGACATTGGACGATTCCAGATGACCCTGAAGCACTTTCGGACGATCGATGCCGACCTGCGCGTTCATCGCCTCGCCGCTCACTTCGGTGGCCGACCACTGCGACTCGCCTTCTTTCTTAAGGAAGCGTTCGTCGTCAAAGCGTACTATGCGGAGGCGATCCGCCCTGTCGCTGCCGCGCCAGTCGTTCTCCGTCATCTGCACAAGGCGCTTGTCATCGCCCTCGAGGTCGCGATTGACGAACACCTGTCCGCTCTCGTCGACCATGAAATTGTTGGTTTTTATCTTTATCGGGCCTTCTTCGCCGAGCACGCGATAGCCCTGCTTGGTGACGACATAGCCGTCTTTGTCGAGAATGAACGAGCCGTTCCTGGTATAGCGTTCACCGGCCGGGGTTTGTATCGCAAAAAAGCCTTCGCCCTCGAGCGCGAAATCGAGCGGGTTTTCCGTTGCTTTCAGCGATCCCTCGCTGAACTCGGTGAACACCTCGTTCGTCTCAACACCGGTACCGAGGCGTCCGACATACGGGCGCATATCGGTGGAACCGAGCGGGCAGAGCACCACGCCGTCATCGTCGGTACGGGCAAGGCGCATCTCGGGATATGCCTTAAGACAGGCTATCTCGCGTTTGAACCCTTCGGTATCGACGTTCGCGAGATTGTTCGCGACCACGTCCATGCGGTATTGCTGGGCCATCATGCCGCTTGCGCTGGTGTAAAGTCCTCTGACCATAGTTCTCTCCCGATATCGATGTCATTATCAATTATCGGGAAAAACCCGGGCGGCATAAGGATTTTTTGGGTTCCGGATGGACCGATCACCGCGTCTTGCGACGGCTTTGCGGGCGGATATCATTTCAGTTTAATAAGCGCCACTTCACCGATGGCTATCTCGCCGGCACCGATAGTATGCGCACGGGCGAGGTCATCGGCAGTGAGCTCTTCCTTGATCACATAATCGTCGATCTGGAATCGGAAGGTCTTGACCGCCGCGCGGTTGAGCGCATCGAACTGTTTCGTGCTCTGTTCTCGCAGCTGTTCTTTATTGTTGAAGATGAAATGAACGGTAGTCCAGCCTTTTTCATAGAGCACCGGCACCGCATAGATATCGACGGGATTGCCCTTATCGTCGAATATCACGAGACCGATCTTGCGGATACCGCCGTCGTTCCTTATCCGAAGCGCAATGCCGTCCCATCCGTTGATGTCGGTGACCGGCGAGGGCATGGTGATGCGTATCCAGTCATTGCGGAAACCGGCGTTGTTATAGGTGAACGAGAACACACGGGCTGAGCCTTCCGTATCGTCGGTGATATCCTTCCCCGGCTCTATCGCTGCGGCGGGCGATTTGCCTTCAACATTGAAATTCTTCTGCCCAAGCGCGCCGTCCTCGACGTTCTTGAATTCAGGCGAGAGACAGCCGTTCAGTGATGCCGCTTTCTCAAGGGCATACGTTTTGCGTTCAAGCGTCTTCACAAGCCCGGAAAGCGTCTGCGCCGGCGCGGTGTACTGCTCCGACGGGACGAATGATGTTGCATGCTTTAGTCCCCCGTGCGTGGTGAACTCCGCGCGCACGCGCTTCGTGCCTGCGGTGAGCGCTATCTCTGTCTTCGCACCGGGAGCGATGTCAACAGGTTTCGATGCGTTATCCCCGGAGATAAGCGTAAAACCCTTGAGCGCATAGGGCATGATGTTCACGATGCGTATGACGGCAGCGCTGCCCTTTGCCCATGCCCCGGAGACGACGGCATGATCGAAGTCGCGGTAGAGGTAGCGCACGAAATCGCGGTACTCTTCATTGATCTTCATGTTCGCGAGGGTAAGATCGGGCTTCTGCCAGACGCCGGAAAGCACGCCGACATGGCGTTCATAATAATCGAAGAGACCGCTGTAGAGCATGGTGCCGCTGCCGCCGGCTGCGAGCATCTTTTTAAACGTCTTTTCCTGATACGGAATATGGAACGGGATATTGTTCCAGTACGGGAGTTTCCAGTAAAGGCTCGGGCAGTCCGTTTCGGAATAGACGAACGGCGTGTTGCCGCTCACCGCTTTCACTTTCGCGAAATCGAAGCTGTCCGGATCGATGTAGTGATTGTAGCCTATCACATCCTGACCGCCGGTGATGCGCTGCGATTCCATCATGAGGTTCGCATAGATGGCCGGGCGTTCATAACCGTCATCACGGCGCACATAGTCGCGCATGGTCTTTAAGAGCGCAACGAGCGCCTCTTCGCGTTCGGGCTTGTTGCCGGTTTCGATCTCATTGGCCGTGTTCCATCCGAATATCATCGGCGAAAGCGATGCGGAAGCGATATAATCGGCGATCTCATTCGTCGCCGATTCCTCGAAGGTGTACGTTTTTTTCGGGACCGGCTTCGTCCAGTCTGCTATCTCTTTGCAGGAGAAATTCCCGCTCACGACCGGGAACACCATGACGCTCTGGAACTGATCATAGTCCTTGAACCAGAGATGATTACCCTGCGGCGGCCGCACGAGGTTCACGTTCATGTCCATGAGAAGCTCGATGAGGTCGGCTGCTATCGGCTCCGGCCACAGAAGATGACCGTTGAGCCCCTTGACGATGAACTCCTCGCCGTTGAGATATATCTTCCCGTTCTTCGGTTCGATGATCACCGTATGCCAGGTGCCATCGGCCGAATCATTCCCGGCGTCAGATGCCAGCGATACCGCATATGACTTCTTGCCGAAACCGTTCCTGCTCTTCACGGCAAGATCGATGCGTGATGTTCCCGCCGCTATCGAGACCGACTTTTTCTGTTCGCCGGCAGCAGTGAGCGAGATCGCTGCATTCACGGTCTTACCGGTCCTGTTCACGCAGGTCACGCCGAAGCGGTACGCGCTCTCGACCATGCCTTTTTCCGCCACGCGTATGTCGACCAACCGTATGAATACCCCCTGTGCGCATTCGAGCGATATCCCTTTCTCGATGCCGGCAAGCCCTTTCGCACTTGGATAGGGGAAATTGCGCCATATCCATTCGCTGCGTGTCGGGTTATCGAAGAAGCGTATCGCGATGACATTTTCACCGGTACGGAAAAGTCCGCTCACATCGATGCGCCGCGCTTCGGGTATCGGGAAAAGGTTCGCCATCATGCCGATACTGCCGCGCACTTTGCCCGCGCGTTTGCCGTTCACGAACACTTCCGCTTCGTCATAAAGCCCGTCGATGACAAGTTCGGCGGGGAGCGCACCGCTCACCGACACCGTTCTCCGTGCCCAGACATGGCCGCTATCGGCGAAACCCTGCTCCTGCCAGAAGCCGGGGAAGCGCACGGTTTTCCACGATGCGTCGTCAGTACGTTCTTTCGCGAATGACAGATCGTCCTTCGTGTTGAATTTCCAATCGCCGCCGAGGTCGATGACAGTACGCGGGGCGGCGGTAAGCAGGGCGGAAAGTACAATGGCGAGAGCGGGTATCAGTATTCGTCTCATGGGCATCCTCCGATACCGGTAGTATACGTCATCTATCGGAATAAGAAATGCACTTTCAGAAAATGCACTTTTCGTTCATGTGCTCAATTCGATGCGAAAGCCGCGAAATGGTACTGCTGGCATGCGACACGCAACACTTTCGAGATCGACGACAGAACATTTTGGAACAAGGGGTCACGGTTCCCGAGCGACTCGCACTGAGCTGTGTCGAAGTGAGTCGAGGGATGACCCCTTGTTCTCTGATTTCGCGGCGGTTTTCCGAGATCTTTTTCTGTACGCAAGCGGTGTAATGCCGATATCCTTCGTGAACAGCCTGATGAAATTCTCGTACGATGCGAAACCGGATATCGACGCGATGCTCTTTACCGGCTTGGCCGTAGTGCGCAGGAGGAGCGATGCCTGCGCGAGCCGACGCTTCGTTACTGCATGCACAAAATTATCACCGCAGTACTTCCTGAACTTCCGGAGGAATGTTCCGTGATCGATGCCGAATTCAGAGGCGATGCGTTTTAACTGTAATGGCGCCGCGAAATACCGCTCGATATAGGAGTGCGCCGTGCGGCGGAACATCTCCTTTTCCTGCACGCTGTCGGAGAGCGAGCGCTTGAGCGATGAACGCCGGATCACCATCGTCGGCTCTATCGCGATGCGCGTGCCGTTCTTTGCGCGCCCCTCGATGACAGCAGCAAGGAGCGACACGCTCTCGCTGCCGATGCGGTATGCGTTCTGGTCGATCGTGGTAAGGAGTTTCGTCAGCCGCTGCGCCTCGGCACGATCCGTATCTATCGTGCAGGGGATATTGTCGAACCCGGTCACCGCGATGTCCTCGGGAACAGAAAGCCCGCGTGCGGACGCATACTGTATTAAATGATAGGCGATATGATCGCTCTCGCAGATGACGGCGCTCGGGTGCACAGGGATAGTGAGTACGGCATCGAAGGCCGCCGCCATGTGTGCGGGAAGGCTTTTCGAGAACGCGGTCACTTTCCTCAGCCGCGACTGTGCCGCACGAAAGACCCGCCGTTTGACATTGAATCCGACGACACATTCCTGCCGCACAGGGAGCGAATGACTTTCCATGACCGCAGCGAATGCGCGGAAGCGCTCGAGCGCATACGGCTCATACTTGAGCGATATATAACCGATGTCGCGGTGCCCTTCAGCGATAAGATGCTCGGTCAATTTCTCCATTCCCGCGCTGTTGTCGGGAAGCGCGCATACACCCGGCAGCGTGTTCGACAGCACCGAAACGAATGGGATCCGCTTCAGAAGACGCCGGAAATGCGGTATCTCCTCTTTGAGCTCCCAGGGGCAGGCCGCGATCACGCCGATATATCGCTTATACTGCCCGCTCGCTATGAAGCGCGGTATCGATGTGCCCTTGTCGAGGAATATCGGGAGGAAACCAGCATCTCCTGCGCCGTCGGATACGCCGCGGATGAAGTCGGAGAACAGCCTGTTCGCGGCGAGGTTCTTGAGGAAGAACTGCTTGTTGATGACGGCTATTGAGCGTGCCGCCGCCGCTGGAATACGTGCCATGTCGTTCACCCGCTGTCGAGTATAAACCGCAGGCACTATGCGTCAAGCACTGTCAGTCGTTACGAGCCATGGCATTCGCATCGCCGGCGAGGCCTGCCGTCCTCAGCGAAACGCCCGCAAGCGGCGGGAGGGCGAATGCGTTTTTATCGAGATAGAAGTATGCCGTCGAAGACCAATCGTCCTGCCGAAAGAAATTCACCCACGGCTCCGGGTTCTGCGGCTGACCGATGTCGATGCGGCCCTGTTCATAGAGCATTTCGGTCCCTACTGTCACGGGAATAAGCGGAGCATTCTTTGCCGCCAGCTGTGCCGCCACAGGGCGAGTATTCCCGCCGATGGTCTGAATGCCGCTGCCGCTCCGGTACAGTTCCATGCGTCACTCCCGCGGTACGACGAGAATATCATCGAACATATTCCTGCCGTTGCCGCGGATATATATTTTTTCAAGCGTCGGTATGACAATATCGCCTGCGCTTCCCTTGCGGACGCCATCGATGGAAAGCGTGAGCGTGCGCTCTTTCGCATTGTATTCCATCTCCATGAGCGCAAGCGGGCTCGCGGTCGCCCGGTGTCCGCTCGCCGTCGGTGTACTGGCGCGCTTTGCGTTCTTCTCGTTGAATTCGACCTCGCTCGATTTTGCTACCGTCATGAGATGAACATCGCCCTGACCGTTCGCATGCGTCAGGCCGTTGTACGTCCATGTCATGCCGACGCCGTTGCCGCCGCTCGTATCGGTAAGCCAAACACTTATCGCACGATTCGCTTCGATATGGAGCATCCGTGTCTGCACGCGGAACGACCCCGATATCGGCGCATCGAAGGGTGCGCTGAAAAGCACATTGCCGACGATGAAATTATTGTTCTCGGTGACGAAACGCTCCTTCACACGGCTTCCGATGCCTCCCCCTGAAGGCCAGGTCTTCGTCCATTTCGTTTCGCCGCTCTCGAACCGGCAGGCGAACACGGCGCCGGTGTCCTTTTTCCAGTCGGCATCCGCGGTGCTGACCGCAGCGCCGTCATCGGGCGGCGGGAATTCGTAGTTCGGTACGGCAACGAGCTTCGGCGTGCCCCAATTGCCAGCGGCATCCTGCGCGCGGAACCATACGCACTGCAGTCCCGGTTTTTCAAGACGCGCAATGGATATCGGCACATAGTACCGCACACGCTTTACCGAACCGTCGACAGGCTGAGGGTCTGTCGGGAACATTCGTTCCTCGCGCGGTGCACCGAGCACGGATATCTGTGCGATGCGCTTCTGCCCGAGGCCCGATGTCCGTATCTTCAATGATCGATTGCCGTCGATAGCGACCGGCACCGGCGTTGTCGCCGTACGTGCATGCCATCCCTCCCAGGTATCCACGCCGATGTCCTCGGGTTTATTGTGCGGCGCAAGTCGAAGCGATATATTCGATACTATCGTGCCTTCGAAACGCTTGAGCGGCGCTGCCGCTGTCATCTCCGCGGTAAGTCCCTCGAGCGGATTGATGGGATCGAGCGCATACACAGCGCCGACCGTCGGCAGTGCTCCGACCTGCGGCGCATCTTTCGCTTCGAAATTGAGCTCGGTACTGAGCGCGGTTGATGCATTCCCGATGCGGAAACGGCTCATGGAAAGCGTTGTTGTGGACTGCAGCGGCGAATTCACCGTCTGTGCGGGTGCAAGTGCGCCTGAAACAAGCGTAAGATTACCGCTCGCAGCATCCTCGCCGGGCTGCTGTGCGCGCCAGTGCCAATCGCCTTCCCATACAACCTCAAGCTTGACAACGGGATTCATGCTGTCAGCGACAATAACCTCGAAGACATCGCCGCGCTGATGCGATCGCCGCACACGTTCTATCATCGGGCCCGCACCGTCTCCGTAGCCGAGCTTCTCCCATATCGTCGGATGCACTGCGGTCTTCGGCGGATTGGGCGGCGGGATGAAATCGATACCGCGGAGCGCAGCGAGCGTGCGGCAATAGAGATACGGGTCACCGGCGAAGCCGTCGACATCCCAGCCCGGCTCAAGCGCGGTCGCCTCTTCCCAGTCATTCCATGAGGAGAGCATGATGAAATCGGAACCGGCCGCCGCCGCATTCGTCGTGATATCGATCATACGCCGGCTCCGGTAGCCGTACATCGGCACTCCCGGCGGACGCCACGGCTGCGAGCTGTTCTCGAATTTGATGTGGTTGAGATTCGATGCCTTCTTTTTACTTTCATGCGCTTTGGCGACTATCGTGAATACATCCTGTCCGCTTTTCTTCCAGTCCCAGGCGCGTGTTGTCTTGTCCTGGTAGTGACTGCTCGCCCCGCAGATGATGGCAGCGACATTGTCTATCTTCACGAGCTCATCGACATTGCCGAATATCATCCAATAGACAGGGCCGACCGCTTTTTCCACCGCATCCATCATTTTCTTCGTCGCATCCGCACCGATCCAGAACCCGAATGTCTGATAATAGTAGATCGGCTTTCCCTCGAAACGGCCGAACCCCGGATGCGAGCCGTATTTCTTGAGGAAACGTATCACGCGCTCGGTCATTATCGCCGGATCGCGCGGGGCGCCTTCCATGAACGCGACCTCGTCCATGAAGAAGATCTGGAATTTCTCCTCGGCCGCCATGGTAAGAAGTTCATCGATGAAACCGCCGCCTTCCTGCGCGAACACTTTCCCCCCGCCGTCGGTGGGGTGCACCATGATCGCAGCACCGCTGATGCCCGCCGCACGCATGCACCGCATCTGCCAGCGGATGATATCGCTGTTCTTCGAATCATAGAGTCCGGGGAGCGGGTACCCGTTCCTGTCCCAGTCAAGGCGCCACGGCTCGAGGAATTGGTTCATCGTTATCGACATGTGCGAAAGTTCGCGCGTCGGATCGGGGTACGGGAACCCCCACCAAATATGCCATTCCTGAACATAGACTGGAATGCTCTTAAGCGCCCCGAATGCAGGGTCGCTCTTCGGGATGATGATATCAGGAACGATCGGCTCTGCAGCATGCAATGAGGAGATGATGGCCGCACATACAGCGCATAGTATCGGTGATGCGATGCGTCCCATAGATGCACCCTCCGTTGTCAATATGTCGTTGCCGTGCCTTTTTCGTCGATAACACGGATGTTCTTCACGAACTGATTCGTCGCGATGTTCATATCGCCGTACCCATGCACGTTCGTGCCGAAAAGACGGATGTTCTCGAACGTAATGCCTTCAACCGTGTTCTCGGGACCGTGTCCCTTGATGTCGATGAGCGGCATGTTCGGTGCGCTCAATAACTCGATGTTCCTGAACGTGATATTCCGCATATGACCGGGAAGCTTCGTCTTCGAATAGACGTTCGGTTTTATCTCAAGCTGAATGAGATCGACAAAGCCGTTGACGAGCGCCTTCTCTATCGACTCGATGCGTATGTCGGTGAAGGTCACATCATGCACCGTGCCGTTATCCCCTACGTGTATGGCGAGCGCGCGTGATTTATGCGCCGGCTGACGCACATGCAGTATGTCGATGTTCGTGAACATCACATTATAGACATTGTTGAGCACCTCGGTACCCACCGTGAGCGGATGCGCGAGATCGGTCCATATCACCGAATTCTCCGCGAGTATGTCGTGGCTGTGCAGGTCCTTCACTTCAATGGCGACCTTGATGACGATGCCGTCGTCATAGCCGCGGTAGAATACGTCGGAAATATGCACACGCTGGCAGCCCACGATATCGTTCTGGTCGGTATTGCCGTCCCTGGCGATGACCTTCACGTTGCGTATGCGCACATCATGCGACTTGCGGTACACGGTGCAGAACGTCTCCGCGTCGAGGAAGGTGATGCCTTCAACGGTAAGGCCGTTCGCGTTCCACGCGGAGAGACAATGCGTTGTTGATGGGTCTTTCTTATATCCGTTGAACCGCGCCTCGGTATCCACGATGCCGCGGCCGCGGATGACGACATTGTCGCTGTCCCTGATCGATATGCGGGCATGATGAAGGTATGCGCCGGCGGCGATGTACACGGTCTGCCCGTTGGTAGGCACTATCGCCCCGACATTCTCATGAAATCCCGGTCCGAAATAGATGACCGATGCGTTATTGCTCGCAGTGATCGGGTTCTTCTCGATGGGGTTGACGAATATGTTCACCGCATCGTCGATGCTGTCGTTCACTTCAACGATGTACTTGCCGGGACCGGGAACATCGAACCGTATCTTGTTATCCGCTACGGCCGCCGATATCTTTTTTGAAAGCGGGCGCACAACGGCGGATGTCGCTCCGGGAACTGCAAGTTCGATGACCGCCCCCTGATTGCAGTCGATGCTCCCGTGCAGCGTGATACCGCCCCACACCGGTGTCGTATAGAGCGGGATGTCGTATGCCTTCCCGTTCTTTATGAGCGATGCTTTTCGTCCTTCGGCGACCGGTGCGCCTGCCGGTGCCGGATACGACCGTATCTCAACGGATGTTCTGTCCTCGAGGTCATCGAATTTTCGTGCATGCCGGTACGGCGTGTTCGTGACGATACGCATCCCAATGACAAGCCCCGGTATCTGCGGTAAAGCCGGTTTATTCGTCGCTGCCGAGACCACGTTCGATGTCAGCGGGTTCATGAGCGGTGCAAGCGGCGTATCGGTGATCGCATCAAGATAGATGATACCGCCCTGCCCGACCGGTACGCTTGCAATGCCGAGAAAGATACGCGTGATGGCCGAGGGATCGATCTTCGTCTTCGTACCCGGGAGCGTGAGCAGCTCCGCTGCGAAAAGCGCTACCGCACGGAATTCTCCGGCAGCCGAGCGGAAATTGGTCAGCTGCATGACCGCGTTCGCCCCCGGCGATTCAAGAAGAAGATAGAAGCTTCCGCCCGCGGGGAGATCGCGCCCCATGAAATGTATGTATGCCGTTCCCTTAGTAAGATCGAGCGTGCCGCGCGGGATATTCATATCGAGACGGATATAATCGCCCGGCCCTTTCTGATCGATGCGTTTGAACTTCATTCCAACGGCGCCTTCGCCCTCGATCTTCGTTCCCGCAGATGTTTTGATATCCACTTCGAACGACGTCTCGGGCGATGCAACGGATTTCACCGCCGGCGGACCTTCGAGAGTATCGATCGGTATTATCGTCTTCCCGTACGCGAACGGCGACGCGAGGATCAGAGAACAGATAGCGATGTACTGTACAGCTTGTCTTATACGCATGATATCCCTCGTTTCATTCATGTCCGCGACAGTATATGCTGTTTTCAGGATCCTGTCTTGTACGGAATGGCATATGCCGAAATGGACGGCTGACACGCACCCGCTTACGCGAATTTCCCCGGCGACTCCCGATACTCGCTCGGCGATTGCCCCGTATACCGCTTGAATATCCGCGCAAAATACTGGCTCGATGCAAAGCCGCTCTTGAACGCTGCCGTCGTTATATCGTTCTCACCCGCGCGCAGTATCTCCGCTGCTGCGCGTATCCGTTCGCGAAGGAGATATTCCTTGGGCGCCATGCCGGTCTCCCGGGAGAATCGGTGGCGGAACCCCGACGGCGTGAGATGCGCCTTTGCGGCAAGTGCGATCAGATCGATACGCTCGTGCGCGTGCTTTCTGATGTACCCCATGCTTGTCCGTATCGGCGCAGAAGACAGCCGTCCCCCCGCGGAGGCCTCCGCCGCAATGAGCGCAAGGAGCATATCGCTCACCGCAGTGCGGAACCGTATCGCCGCGTACGGATCATCCGTCTCGATGCGCCGTATCCGGGAGAAATGGTCGCCGATGCGAACCCCCGCATGGAATCGCCGACGCATCTTCCGTATCCCCTCGGCGAAACACCGCGCGCTTTCGGGCTCAAAGCCGATGAGCGATCCGTCATCGGCGAAACCGAGCATGAGTATGCAGACGACGGTGCGCGCATGCGTACAATACCCGTTCCCGTGCCGCTCACCCGCTCGAGCAATATACGCATCGTTCGCCGAAAGGAATTCGATGCCGTTCTCTGTGTGAAATACCATACGCCCGCGGGCGATGTAGTGTATCTCGCAGGTGTCATGCACGTGTGCGGTATGCGGCGGCTGCGGACGTTTTATCTCTATGACCGTACAGTAAGGGAGTACGTGTGAATATTTGTGTTCTCCGACGCAACAGCTCGATTCCCTGTTGCCCCAGCGGTTGACGACTCTGAATGTGGTGAACGGTTCAAAAGCCATCGCTTCATCCTGCATGAACACCGGATCGATCAGAAATACAAGCGTATCCCCGCATAATTATCCGCGAACAGTCCCGTTGTTCCCGCCCAGACATGGTTCACCGATAATTCGCTTCGTATGAAGAGACCGATGAAGTCGAGACGGAACGCCGCCTCCGGCGCACCGGTAATGCCGATGCCGTCGCCGAAAAAATTCACCTGCACGGGAAGCGAAAGCGTGCACCAGCCGAATGAGACGGCTATGCCGCCGGTGAGATACGGATAGAATCCGCTTGATGCGGTGCTCCGCGTATCGTTGTACAGCCGCGCCGCGACCGTGCCGCCCGCCCCTGCCGTCACAAGAAGAAAGCGCGGTATGATATCAAAGCGGTATGATACTGATGCGCTTACATCGAACGAGCGTATGCTCACAAGATAGAAACTCCCGTACGAACGAAGGGCCGCCGACAGCGAGAGCGGTATGCCGAGCGCGGGCGTTTCGTAGCGCACGCCGCTTATCGGATAAAAATATCCCGTCCGGTAAAATCCCCACGACGCCTCGATGCGATGGCAGTTAAGCGGATCACGGCTTTCATTCGTCCCTGCAAAAGCGGCCGATGCGAAGATCGCAAGTGCGGCAAGTGCAGAGGCGATATGCATACGCTTCTTCATGGATACACTTCCGCGAGCGTCGAACCGATGCGTATATCATCGATGTATATCGTGTTCGTCGAACGCGCCTGTGTTGCGCTTGCACCCGGTGTCCCGCGATAGAGCCCCGTCTTGAAATAACAGCCGGCTTTATTGTGCAGCGTTGCGCGGTAATATCGATGGTTGCCGCCGTTCGCGGGGGTTATCGGCGTACCGTTGACCAGTACTTCGACATAACCGGACGCATCATCCCGGAAATATATCTCCATGACATTGGTATACCACACGCCTTTCGTTATCGGTGTCCGGGCGACGACAAGCTCGCTTCCCACGTTCATGTGTATCTCAAGGTATCCGGGCACATAGACCGCGGTCACCGGCGGATGCGGATACCAGTAATCGAATGTCTCTCCGTGCTGAAAATCGGGGAGCTGATAGAGCTGCGCTATTATCTGCCATTGAAACCCATCGGGGTCGCCCACGGGGATGTAGAAGCAGAAACGGAAGAACACCGTCGCCCCGTACGGCGCGCAGTCGTATATCGCGAGCTCCGAGCGATTGCCGTTGGCAACGACATCCTCGGGCGCAACCGTTATCTTCGCCGCATAGCTCCCGAGTGCCGGCGATGATACTATCTGTGCAGCGGACGGCCGCGGCGTTTCATTCGTATAGATGCCGGCGAATGTCCCCGTCTCGAAATCGAATGTCCTCGACGCGGTCCGGGCTGTCGGTTCGTATACCGGTGTTCTCATGCATGCGATAGCGAAGAGCAGCATCACGGCACCACAAGGCATGGATATCAAATGCGATCGTGTTCTCATTACCGACGATTGTAATGCATGCAGCAAGGTAATGCAATGAGGCCCGGCGCAACACCATAACGAAAACCGCATCGTCATATCGTCAGAGAACAGCGGGTTGCAATCGCTGTTCTCTATTCTCGGCAGATGCTCTCTACGCATGGGGCTGTCTAAAAAACGGTCGCCGAGCCGTTGCCCCGAGCTGTCAGTGAGCCAAGGGCGAACAGTCGAGGTGGGAGCCGAGGCGACTATGACATCGTTTCAGCTGGATTTCGCTCATTTCGACTCCGCTCAATGAGCAAAAATTCACTTTTCAGACAGCCCTTGTTGAAATAAACCCATCGCTCTGCTATAATCCGTACACACGTATCGGAAGCAAGGAGCAAGCAATGGCACGCAATGATCAGATAAACAGCTTGATAGGCGAAGGTTCGGCGTTCGAAGGGAAATTCTATATCGCCGGCTCGCTGCAGATAGACGGCAAATTCGAAGGCGAGATAAAGACCGAGGACCATCTCATTATCGGGCCCACGGGCAAGGTGAAAACGAATATCACCGCGAGGCGTGTTACGGTAGCGGGAACGCTCATCGGCAACATCGACGCGCAGGAAGATGTGTATCTCATTGAGACAGGCCGCGTGCTCGGCAATATCGTCACACCGAAGATACATGTCAATGAAGGCGTCGTCACCCGCGGCACGGTGACCATCACCGGCGGCCAGAAGAAGGATATCGCCAAGCTCATCGAAGAGTCGTTCACGGGCGGCCCCGCGCTTCCGGAAGGCAAGGCCCCCGAAAAGGAAAGCCGCCGCAAAAGCGATTAACGCCCATGCCTGTTTTCGGGCCCGTACGTTCGCGAAGGCTCGGCCTTTCGCTCGGATTGGATATCGTTCCGGCAAAATACTGCACATGCAACTGCGTTTACTGCGAAAGCGGGAAAACGACGAAACTATCCGCCGCCCCTGCGCCATACACAACCGTCGATGAGATACTTCCGGAATTGCGCTCGCGTCTTACGGACGTTACCCCCGAGTGGCTCACCTTCAGCGGCGCCGGCGAACCGACGCTTAATTCGAACATCGGCGACATCATACGTGCGATAAAAAGTGAATTCACCATCCCTGTCTGCGTGCTCACCAACGGCATGCTCCTTCATCGCCCCGAGGTACGCAAAGCGATCATGCACGCCGACCGCGTGGTGCCGACTTACAGCACGGCAAAGCCCGAAACGTTCGCGCGCCTCATGCACCCGCACGCGGATATCACGCACGACATGCACACCGAAGGACTTATCCGCTTCTCCCGCGAATACGAAGGCGAGCTTCAGATAGAGATAATGATAGTCAAGGATGTGAACGATACGATGGAGGAGATGGAGGCGGTCAAGTGCGTGCTCTCCGACATCCGCTATTCCGCGGTGTACTGCAACACCGTGTACCGCCCGCCCGCGTTCGATGTCCGACCCGTCGATGATGCGGCCCTCGCGCATCTCTCGAAGGTGTTCGACCGTGGGTGATCTTTCACAGCGCATCATCGAATCCCTGCGCATACGGCCGCAGACGAGGGAAGAACTCTGCGATGTGTTCGGTGCCGGTACCGAGCGCACCCTGAACGCGCTGCTTGCGGAAAAAAAGATATTCGAATATACGTTCTCAGGGAACATATTCTACAAGACGACGGACAATGCCGATTAAACCGAAATCCGAGGCCGAAATAGCCATCATGCGCATGGGCGGAAAGCTCCTTGCCGAGCTTTTCATAAAGATAGAAGCGCTGGTAAGGCCCGGCGCCGTGTCCAAGGATATCGATTCCTTCGCCTACGATTTCATCACCCGTGCGGGTGCCAAGCCGTCGTTCAAGGGATACAAGGTGGGCGGCGCAAAATATCCGGCGAGCATATGCGCCTCCAGGAACGATGAGGTCATTCACGGCATCCCCAACCGCACGCCGTTCAACGAGGGCGACATCGTCGGCATCGACATCGGTCTCAATCTCCGCGGTTATCATGTCGACGCGGCGCGCACCTACGCCGTGGGAACGATATCGGCGGAGGCAGCGCGTCTCGTAAAGACGACCGAGGAAGCGTTCTTCACCGGTGTGGCCGTGCTCAAAGCGAACGTGCACCTGGGCGATCTTTCCGCTGCGATACAGTCCGCCGCAGAACGCGCCGGGTATTCCGTCGTCCGCCAGTTCGCCGGTCACGGCATCGGGAGCAAACTCCACGAAGAACCGCAGGTGAGCAATCATGGAAAAGCGGGCGAAGGGCCCACCCTCCCCGCAGGGACGACGATAGCGATAGAGCCCATGATCAACGCCGGTGTATCCGAAGTGCTCATGATGGACGATGACTGGACCATCGTCACGCGCGACGGCATGCTTTCATCTCATTATGAACACACGGTGCTCATCACCGAGACCGGATATGAGATACTCACCGCGCTGTCATAGTCACCCGCGAACAGAACGCATCCTGCATGAGGGGTATCATCCCGCCCGCACATCGTTCCTTCTTCTGGTGCTCATCATCACTCTCGCCGCCGGTGTGCGCTTGTCCGCAGCACCGCTCGTGTACCCATTGCTCGAAAAACGGATCATACGCCCGTGGGAATTACCGCTCTATCCGGACGATAACGGCATACCGAGGTTCGTGGTCACCTTCCCGCCGTTCGTCATGCTGCCGCGCACGCTTTCCCTGGGGAACGGCGAAAAAGCGCTCTGGGAATTCCACGCCGAGCCCTACGGCGGCGGGCCGCTCATCAGCGGGCGCATCAGCATCCCCGAGCGCATCGACGGCGACACCATCTTTTCCGATCACACGATAGCGCGCTATCTCCCGCGGCTGCCGATATCGAAGATACTGTTCACGCATACGTTCACGCTGCCGCCCGCAACGACCAACGGCATGAAGCTCATCACGCCAATGCTGTGGGCCGAAAGCGAGACCTACATCAATGAGCGGCGCGTATCCTGCATTACCGGCTGGCAGGTGCGCGACCGGGGCTTCACCCGCGAAACGATATTCCCGCAAAGCACGCTGCGCGGCGGCAGCAACACCATCAAGTCCCTGCTCTATCTCAGCAATCATACCGCGGACATCGCATCATATTTCGAAGCGGGCGAGGTCGTCGTCTCGTACACGATAAGCAATATCAGCCCCTATGCGGACATGGTCGATGTGCTCTATCGCCGGAGCGATCTCTACGGCTTCGAGCTTTTCCGAAGTTCGCTGCATCCGTTCCCGGTGGTCGAAACGGTGTGGAAATCGGTGTATATCGGCGGCCTCTCCAATGACCGTATCTCATTATCGCACGGCGGTTTGTTCATTGCAACGAATTACCATACATTCCCGCTTGCCGGCGAAGCGTTTTCCCTACGGACGAATCGCCCGCCCACGCGCAATTGGATAATGCTCTTCGGCGGCAATGAGAACGGAAGGGATTATCCCCTTCTTGTCGTGTACAACATGCCCCTCCTCGCGATAACATCGCTTGAGAACGGCATCATACGCCTCGATTTCCCCTATGAGATGATGTACACCTATATCGCCGTCGTACCGCTCTCCGACAGCAAGGACGGCATACCCCGCGCGCGGAGCATATCGCTTCATTCGTACATCGATAAAGAGCTTACGGCAAAATGCGATGAGATAGCGCGCATCGCCTTCAGCATGCCCGTGCGCATTCGTGGGAACGTCACTATCCCATCGGCGGCGAACTTCTCCTATGACGAGCATGAATCGCTTTTCACGAGCGTTCGCCAAGCGCCGCTCCCGCCGGAATATCCATTCCCGTCCGCTGTGCCGTTCGGTGAACGGAGAACGCTCAAGTTTGCGGGAACAGCGTGGCGCTATGTGCGATAGATAAAAAAAGGGGCGCGTTTCCGCGCCCCGTACGCACTGAATTTGCGGCAAGCTATGCAAGAACGAACGCAATGCCCTTTACTTTATCTTGAACTGTAATCCTACGCAGGCACGGACGTCGAAAAACACTACCCCCGAAGAGAACATGGGCATTGTGGCTATCAATCCAAGGTCCAGGCCGAGATTGGTACTGAGCGGCACGACATATCCGAATTCAAGTGCACCGTACGGCGCTCCTGCACTTGCACTCATTCCCATGAAGGATATCATTTGAAGCTGATATCCAGCTCCTATGCCAAGGTATATCTCCTTGGAAAGATAGAAGTTCAAGAACCCGCCGAAAAAATAATTATTGATCGTAAGCATCTGCAGACCGGCAACATAATCGACCATGAGGCGAAGACCGATAAAATCAGCGAACGGAATATCGCCGACAACACCCACCCCAAGTTCGGCGCCTGCGCCGCCGACCGGGGCAGTTTGAATTACCGCACCCCCGGTGACACGCACGCCGATGCCGCCGTCGAACGCCTGGGCGGATACACCGGATACAGCGGCTATTACCATAACGGCGATAAGAAATCGATCGAATACTTTCATACATTCTCCTTTACAATGAAAATTACCAATTACTGAACTAGTGAACAACACTTCGGCGGTCATTCCTGCCTTATAAAATAACGTCTCTGGCTTTTCGTGCTGTTACCCCCTTTCGTGTGTACAACGAACGTACGCACACCATAATAGAACAAGGAAAATAGAATGTCAAGATGCATTCCTGCTGAAAAACGGGCGTATCGGGAATTGACGCAGTCAGAAGCGATGAGCAACAGCCGCAGCAGCGAACGTCTCGTTCACACCGCAGGCATATCGTGACCCGCCATTGATCTCGAACGCGAGCTGCACACCGAGGCTTTTATTGAGAGCGTCATTATAGACGGCGGAATACACGATCGGCCATACCGCCCCCACCACGATGCCTGCGATCCATACCGCAGCGCCGACGGATGTCAGCGGTTGGTTCCCGCCCCCGAGCCCGACGGAAAGGCAGGCGACCCCGGTACCTGAAATGCCGATGAGAACGAGTCCTCCGATCACATCGCCCTGAACGAACGAGCCTACGCCGAACCCGGGCAAGGGGTAGACATTGAGAAGCAATTCCCCGAAAAAACCCTTGCGGAATTGATTGACTAACTGCAGCTTCTCCGAGTCCGTGATATACGGGGCCTCTTTTTTTATTGCGTCAACATTCTTCAGCAGATCTGTCTTTACCATGGTGTGCACTTTCAAAAAAGGCGATTCCCCCGCCTTGATGAGCCGCTTACCGCCGATGATCTGTTCGATGAGCCGCTTGACCGCTTTCGAGAGGTCGTCAAGTCCCTCCATGGAATCATTGACCGATTTCTCGACCCGTGATGTTTCGATGTCGACGATCGTCACGACAAAATAATACCGCGAGCCGAGCTTGCTCATCGTGCCGTAAAGCATTTTCTGCATATTGAGGAGCTTGCCGAGCTTCACCGCGCATTCGGTCGATGTGCATCCTGTCTGCTGGAACTGCTGCTCCTTCAGTATCTCATCCATCTTCCCGCGCTCAAGCACCGTGTACACCCCGGTGGTAACGAGTTCGCTCCGGAATACTTCCGATACGGTCCTCGCATCTATTGCGGATATGCCGCTCCCGCCTTGGAATTCGATTATCCCCACCGTTATCGGACGTTCCTGTGCGATAAGCGCCATGGCGAACATACTTGCTAAAATCGACGCAACCATTCTTTTCATGTTCGCATCTCCACCTGTGTATTTTCAGCAGAACCGCGATGTGCATACCGAATGGAAAATATATACCGATGTGCGATTTATAGCAATTCGCTCCAGCAGCAGGCATGTCATTGATATATGCCGATTTACAGTATAGCATGGTGCCGAAATAATATTTTTCGGACGATCGATGTTCAAAAAATCCATCCCTGCCGTGAAGAACGACATGCGAATGCTGACGTCATCGGCATTCGTGTACGCCGCGTTCATATTCCTGACCATCGTCATGCTTTCCTGGCACGACGGCATAAAAACGTATCTCCTCTCACGCGCTGCGTTCGGATCGGGCCACTTGGCGATCTGCGCATCCGTGCACGTACATGAAGGCATCGACCTCGCGGATTGTGTTCCCCTGACGACGATACGCGACGCTTTACAGCCGGTCAAGGAATGCCGCGCGGTGCTCCCCCGTCTGCGCTTCGATGCGACACTGACCGCCGGCGAAAAGGGGGTACGCGCGGTGGGCTTCGGCATCGATTCCGCACTTGAGAAAAGCTACTCGCCGCTCGCACGCTTCCTCGCACAGGGCAGCTATCCCGTACAGCCGAACGATATCGTGATAACACGTACGCTTGCACGTGCGCTCGCTATCGAGGCAGGGGATCATCTGAACATCATTACTATGACAAAGAACGGGGAATACGCCGGGCGCCGTATGCACGTTTCGGGGGTGGCGGTCGTGCCCCTGACGGGATATGATCACGCGTTCTTCGCCGATATCAGCGGATGCTATTCGCTCCTCAGGACGGATGCGCCGCAATTCGCCGTCATCGACTGCGAAAAAAGGGACCGCGAAACGATACAGGCCGTCATCCGCTTCCACCCATTGCTCGCCAATCTCCACAGCCACCGCCCCGAGGATACCGGAACGCTCCGAACGTTCAAGCTCATCTCTGTCATCTGCATCAGCATTTGTTCGGCATTTGTCCTTATCGCTTTCCTTTTCCAGTATGCGGCCATCGTCCTTCGTTCATCGGCCGGGGCAGTAAAACAGAAAAAGCCCGGTGATTTTGGCTCTCTGTTCGTGTCATCCATCGACCCCCGGATCATCAATGCGGTGAAATACGGCGCGCTATCTTCGACCTTTCCGCTTGCGGGGTGCGCCATCGGGGCTGCTGCCGCGTTCATCCTCATGTTCGCCGTCTTCGGCAGCGGCATATCGTGCGGGCTCATCGGGCGCATCTTCGATGTCCCGCAGGCGGATGTCATAACCCCGGTACTGTCCCCCTCCATGCTCATGACCGTTCTTTTCCCGCTCGCGGCGTTCACCGCCGGGACAGCTGCGGCCCTTGCGAAAAGCCATCCCGGAAGACGGACACCGGGAAAACACCAGCGGCGCGGCACTTGACATTTTTCGTCCCCCGGCATATTATCGCCCCCGCACTATCCAAGGTGTAATCTCCCTGTGCGTTTCCGGATGACGGTCCCGCGCCGGTGTAATAATTGTGTGTAAGCACAAAGAGTACGCCGCTTGGTAGTACTCTTTTTCTATTTTTTGTAAGGAGTTTCGGATATGCCGTTACCCAGCATGAAAGACCTTCTCGAGGCAGGCGTCCATTTCGGACACCAGACGCGCAAGTGGAACCCGAAGATGAAACCGTTCATCTTTCAGGAACGCAACAACATCTACATCATCGATCTCATGAAGACCATCAACTATGTGAAGGTGGCCTATGAGAAAGTGAAGGAGATAGCCCGCGCCGGCGGCGAATTCCTTTTCGTCGGAACGAAGAAACAGGCGTCCAAGAGCATTGAGGATGCGGCGAAGCGCTGCAACTCGTTCTTCGTATGCCAGCGATGGCTGGGCGGCATGCTCACGAACTATTCAACGATAAAGAACAGCATCGCACGCCTGAAACGCATCGAGCGCATGGAGGTCGACGGCACGTTCGAAAGCCTCCCCAAGCGTGAAACGGTGTATCTCCTCAAGGAAAAGGCGAAGCTTGAGAAGAATCTCTCCGGCATAAAGGACATGGAACGTCTGCCGGACATGGTGTTCATCATCGACCCGGTCGAGGAGTCCATCGCGGTCGAGGAAGCCCGCCGCATGCATATACCCATCGTCGCCGTCGTCGATACGAACTGCAACCCCGACGTCATCGATCTTCCGATACCGGGCAATGACGACGCGATACGCGCGATAAACCTCTTCACCAATGTCATCGCGGATGCGATCATCGAAGGACAGAACGAAGCGGGCAAGGAATCGCTTGCGCCGGCAGAAAGCGCCGAAGCGGCGCCGGCTGCGGGTGCAACACCGGCGGAGACCGCTGCGGCTCCCGTTGCGGCCCCTGCGGAGGAAGTAAGTGAAGAAGAAAAATCGGCTATTGCGGCTTACGTCGTGAAGGAAGAACCGAAGGAAGAAAAGCAAGTACTGTAACAGAGCGCTGCGCTCTGGCGAGGGAGAATGAAATGGAAATAACGAATGAGATGGTAAAGGAACTCCGTGAACGGACGAATATCGGTATCATGGACTGCAAACGTGCGCTTACGGAAGCGGATGGCGACCTTGAAAAGGCCATCAAGATATTGAAGGAAAAAGGCCTTATCACCGCGGCGAAAAAAGCGGGCCGCGAAGTGAAAGAAGGCATACTCGGCAATTATCTTCACCACGACAAGAAGCTCGGTGTGTTCGTAGAGCTCTTCTGCGAGACCGACTTTGTGGCGAAGAACGAAATCTTCATCAAGCTCGCCAATGATATCGCCATGCATGTCGCCGCGCAGGCGCCGCTCGCGATCCGCAAGGAAGACCTTGACCAGAACGCGGTCAAGGAACAGAAAGAGATATTCGTGAAGCTCACCCGCGAATCGGGCAAACCCGAGAACATGATCGAGAAGATCGCCGAGGGCCGTCTCACAAAATGGTATTCGGAAGTGTGTCTCCTCGAACAGCCGTTCTTCGTTGACGGAAAGACCACCATCCAGGAAATGATCAACGAGGCGGTGCAGAAGACCGGCGAGAACATATCGCTCGGGAAATTCCATCGTGTACAGGTCGGCGGATAAACGTCAGCCTCACGGGAATCGCTCTATAGAACAGAAAACAAGGGCTCATGAGCCCTTGTTTTTTTATAGCCGCATCATGTCGCATATTTGACAATCGGTCATGCCGATGCTATAGTATACGTACGTTCTTTGACATGGGGATGATCTGGTCTCGACTGTATGTGATTGTCGTGATCTGCGTGCCGTGGCGGTCGTCCACGTTAATAAAGGCCAAACCTATAAGTGCAGACGATTTTGCACTTGCTGCTTAATTTTTAAGTAGCCGTCGCTTCCCGCTTCTCACGCGGGGCGGGAATGTCGGCGCCACCACACGCGTGAACGCACAGGGGCTGCAATCCTAAGCCTCTGCCGCGGAACAATAGGAAGTAGTCCGTATGTTTTTTGCCAGCCTTTCAGCGTGCGGGCGAAACACCAAGGCAGGATACGCATGTAGAGGGTTATGTCGTCGCTTACAGGACGCGGGTTCGATTCCCGCCATCTCCAAAGATATCATAAGTGATCATTGCAGAATAAAACTGCCGAAGCGCGAGTAGTTACGTAGAATCCCCCCTCGCATGATCTCACCGAACAATTCAATACCTCGCCGTACCCCGTCTCTGTCTTTATCATTTATCAACACATCGATGCCGATCGTCTTTCCGGGCATGACGCTGTCCAAACCTATTTCCTTCCAGGGGATGGATATTCGATACGATGTAACATGCTTTACCTCGTCCCGGGTAATATCGGCTTGTATCGTACCGGCAAGTGCACCGGCAGGAAGTTCATTCGGGTTGTGGGTATCGTGCCGCCACGCGATGATATCTCCCGCATCCGTCAACGCAAAATCCAAACCGGTTATTTTTTTTGTAAAAATACCGCCCAGTGCATTATAGACCTCGTCCGACTCCGGATGGGTATCGAATGCAAGCTGCAGCCCATCTGCCTTCCAGATAAAATGGTCGCGGTTGGGCTGGCTGTGGAGGTCATCGTCGGTCTCTACAGAAAGATATAGAAAATGCTCGTCCCATTCGAGCTCAGCATGTGCATTCTGCTTCTGCCCGGAGGACCCCGTTCCCTGCCACGTTATGGTATTCGGAAGGCTGACAGACGACGATCCCTGACCGCGACGATGCGCCGCGAGGAAGTTTATCTTTTTGCTTACATTGACTGACGGGGAGTTCCCCGACCTTGCAGTAATGGAGAACGTGACCGCCTTACTGGGATCGAAATCGGAGAGCGGTACGAACACCGAATTCATCGACCCGGCAGGAACGGTTGCGATCCGTTTGATCGTTCCGGTTATCGCGCTGTCAATAGTAAGCGCAACGGGGATATCGACTCCCCCGCGGTTCGCGACCTTGATCTCGATGTTTTTTTGACGATTGGAAATGGCCGGACCCACCTCGGCGATCTCTACCGGGCTTCGCACCGCCAGCCAGCGTACAGGATGTGTCCCATCCCCTGCGGACAAGAGGTAGAGCCCGGGTTCGGAAACCGTATTTTCCTTCGTCCCCGGGAATCCCGAGACGGTGACATGAGCGGCCGGTACACCGCGACCGTATATGCTCGGCGGAACATGCAGATAGATCGGTGATTGTGTCAGTCCAACTGCGATCGTTCCGTTAACAGCTTTGACAGCGGTCTTTCCGCCCATCATGTCGACAAGCGCAATGGATGCTGCCGTGCCGACCGGAAGCGTTATGCGCTGAGGTGCATCCACTGACCATACTGCCAGGGTAATGTCCGTCCCGGTCTGAAAAAAGTATCCGTAGATGTCGGAGCCGAACCAGGGCAGATCACCGATCGGCGCCGAACCTTCCAGCTGATCGATGCATACCGCCAAGGCCGGTGCCGCTGCCTTGGGCATGACCGCCTGCGGTCTGAAGGAACGCGCGGGGTCCAAGGTGTACGTAAGCCCCCAGCTCTCCTTGTCGTTCATATAATCGAATCCGTAGAAGGGAAAATATACTCTGAGGCCCTCGCCTTTCAGCATGATCGCCGTTCGGACATGCCACTGCGCATGATCTTTACTGCGATCGGTCGGACCATAGAGCGAACGATAGCCGAGCTCGGAACAATACATATCCATGTCTTTTCCATCATTGTACGTACGGATAAGCTCGCGCAATTTTCTGATCTCTTCCGGGAACCTGCTTTTTTCCGGGGGCGGAGCGTTGTATCCGTGGAAGTTGAAACCATCGAGATACTTTCCTATACCCAAACGAAACAGCTCCGCGGTCCAGCTGTATGCCCCGAGACCGGATGCGCATGGCCCAAGCAGTTTCGCTCCCGGTTCGGCCTGCCGCAGGAATGGATGCATTCGCCGGTAAATATCGATCACATCGGACGGCATATACATCGGCTTATGCTCCGCCATTTCCGGGCTGTTCAGATTTATCTCCCAGGCGACATCATACAGATGCGTTTTCTGATGCGGATGACGATGCTTCTCGACGGTAATCTCATCGCGGAAATATGCTTCAAAGTCCTGCCATGGATAATCGGAGGCGGTGTTTGTTACCGCCCACGCGGGGTTGAATTGTTCAAGATTCACGCTGAAGTTTATCATGTTGAAATTCCAAAGCGGCTCCGGCGGTTGATTGAGCGCATTGGTCACCCAGGGTGATACGCCAGCGCGGTCGGGGCGTACCGGCTCTCTGCCACGCCACCGATTCCCTGAAACCTGCCACGTTACGCCGAGCGAGTCGCCGAGGTCCGCGTAACCGCCGTGCAGGCCGAAAAATGCCGCTTCACCGAGCTTCGCTGACCGCTCATGGTTCTCCGCAATCGTGCGGGGCATGACCGCAAAGGTCGCTTTTCCCTGCGGCTGACTGCCGGATGCTGCAATGCAGGAATCAGGCATCATCTTTCGGCCTTGCGTATCCATCGGCCATGCCTCTACCTCATAGTAGCCAGCGGGCAGCGAAGGGAATGCAAGCGTGAACTTCCGGTCGGATACAGCCGCATCTGCCTGTATCTGGCAATTGCTTATTACGCGGTCGAAATAATCGGTTACCCTGACCGACAAAGCTGCCGGCTCTGCCTTCGTGTTGCTTACCGTTACGAACGACAGCAGCACCGGGCTTCCTTTATCAAAGATCGCGGTTCTCGGTCTGTTGCAGGAAAATAATACCTGCACCGGCTGTTCATTGCGTTTGTTGAGCACGGTATCCGTGGTCAAGCGTATATCGTCAAAATAAAGAACGGTATCACTTTTCGGTTTAATGCCCCAGCCGCCGCTTGAAAAATGGAACCACGTGATATTATTCCATCCCCGGGGATTCCCCTTTCGGATGAATTCGCTGAAGGGAATGATCACTTCGTACCATCCCTGCCATTCGACTTTTATGACCTTGAAATAGCAATTGCCATAATCATCACCCTTGCCTTTCTCGTTCGATGCCCCGATCGCGACGGCGATCTGTGCACCGTTATTCACTCCCGAATACATCCAGAATGCGAGAGCATTATAGGACGACCAGTCCGGCACCATCAGCTTCGGCGCCGGGAACGAATTCGCGTTCGCGCTTTTCCAATGGGCGGCCGCTTTCCCGCTCTTCACAAAAGCGGCATCGGCAGTTACGGTGAATGCGCTCCAATTCTGTATGGACTCTTCTTCATCAAGCAGCATCAACGGCTCCGCTGCCCGCGACGGAACGGTGAGCATGAAAAGCATACTTGCGATAATGATCACCACAGCATTGCGCCGGATATCCATGTCGACATCTCCTTGCGGGTTCTTTCCCTGCACGGTATGAACAATAGTATAACCGAAAACGAAAAATATTGCGTTTAATAATTAATCGCCGTAAAATATCGCACATGCCGGCATCCTCAACGAACTATCAGCGCGGCATCAGTGTCTATCTCGGCCGCCGCAGACGACCGGCACTGGTGCTCGCCGATTGGACATTCCCCAAAGCGGTCGCCCCGCGCGAAACGCATGCACATGCGCATCACATCGAGATACACTACACGGTCCGTGGAACACAGCGATATGAGATCCCCGGCAGAATGTACGATCTCAAGGCAGGGGATATATTCATCGCCATGCCGGGTGAGCGGCACGGCACCGGAAAGCACATGCTCGAAAAACGCCGCGATTATTTTATCCGTATCGACATATCAGGACGCGGCCGCCTGCTCGGCCTGCACCCGTCGCTCGGAAGACCGATCTTCCGCGCAATGCGCGGCTTGCGCAGCGGAAAATATTCGATAGGCACCGCAGCCGCGGCGCCGCTCAAGGAATTCTTTTCCCGGCACATCGATGACAAGGACATAAGGGAAGCGCTCGCTGTCGGCGCATGCATACAGTTTCTTTCTGAAATGCTTGCCGCGATCAAAAAGCAGCGCATGGATCCGCCTGCGGATCTTTCACCAATCCTTTCCCACATAGAAACATCGCACGAACGCATCCTGCCGATAACAGATCTTGCCGGTCGCGCGGGTCTGTCCATATCCCGCTTCCGCGAAGTGTTCCGCACGGTCGTCGGCATGCCGGTGCATGATTATATAATGCGCCGGAGGGTGGAGCGATCGAAGCGTCTTCTTGCTGAAAAGGGAAGATCAATAACGGATATTTCGTATCAACTTGGCTTCTCATCAAGCCAGTATTTCAGCACGGTGTTCAAACGTTATACAGGACGTTCTCCCGGCGACTATCGGAGAAAGAAGATGACGCATGCCCGAACACACGAGTAACGCGATTTATAGCTGATCGACCACAAGATTATCGCGGTGGATCACTTCTTCATACGGGGCCTCGCCGAGCACCTCACGAATATCGCCTGAGCGCTTACCTTTAATCTTCTGTATCTCGGCACTGCTGTAATTCACAATGCCGCGCGCGATGACTCGTTTTGATGCATCCGCGACATTCACCGCGTCACCAAGCGAGAACTTTCCGCTCACGGATACTATGCCCCCGGGAAGAAGACTTTTATCATTCTCCACGAGCGCTTTTGCAGCACCCGCATCGACAGTGATGGTCCCTTTTGTTTTTAAATTCACATTGCCGAGTATCCACCGCTTGCGCTGCGAGGCCGCCCCCCCGGGGAGAAATACCGTGCCGACATGCTCACCCGAGGCGATACGGCCGAGCACGTTCGTATCGGCGCCGTTCGCGATGACGCCGGTAATACCCGAATGCATGGTCAATTCCATAGCGCGCATCTTGCTCGCCATGCCGCCCGTGGAGAACTTCGATGTCTTCCCGGAAACCTCTTTCTTTATCGCAGCATCGATACGCTCAACGACGCCGATAAGTTCGCGTTTTTGTGCATCGTCATAATTGCGGTAGAGCCCGTCGGTGTCGGTGAGTATCACATAGATGTCCGCTTCGGCAAGGCAGGCGACGACGGCTCCGAGATAATCATTGTCGCCGAATTTCAGCTCCTCGGTGGCGATGGTGTCGTTCTCGTTTATCACGGGAATGATGCCGTTGTTAAGGAGCTCATGTATCGTATTACGCGCGTTGAGATAGCTCACACGGTCGCGGAGCACGTATTCGGAAAGGAGTATCTGGCCGATGCGCACACCGAGCGCTGCGAACGCCTCGAAATATCTGTGCATGAGCGTTATCTGCCCGACGCTCGCGGCAGCCTGCTTCTTGGGTATGGTGTCGGGCTTCTTTCCGTCGAATATCACCGCACTCCCGGCCGCCACTGCTCCTGAGGTTACGAGGATGATGCGTTTTCCCCTGCGCATAGCGGATACCATGGATGCTGCGAATGCGCGTATGCGGTCCTCGGAAAGCCCGCGTTCGTCAGTAAGCTGCGCTGTGCCGAGCTTTATGACGATGGTCGCTGCACGAGAGAGGATATCGGTTATTGTATCGGCCATGCGGTCATTCTATCACGGTATGCGCTGTGAGGCAATCGTGCCCCGTATCATTTCCGAGCGAAATACGCGGCATAGCTCACTGCATCTTCCTGCCCCAGGTCGGAGAGCGTGAATGCATATACTTTTTCCTTCGGGCAATACGAATAGAGCTGGTATTCAGCGCGGCTTTTGGTGACACCCTGTTCCACCTGCGCTATAAGAAGATCGAGGTATCCGTCCTTCGTTATATCGACGAATATGCTTTCCATGGTCGTCGTGTACACTCCGCGCTTCGTACGTATCTCGTCATAGAACTGCACTACGGTAATGAGCGATATGCCGTCCGTATCGATGCGGAAGAGATGACAGTCCGCATGACGCCGGTCGGGCTTTTCGGTAAGCACATAATATTTCAGCACGCGGAATTCGTTCGTCGCATCACGATGCCCCGAAAGCTCCATCGCAGAGGATACGGCGGTCGTGCCGCTCGGCGTATAGCTGAATACCGTGCTGCCGTTCGTCGCATGGATGGAGAATCCCTCGCGGCCGTCGTTCTTAAGCGCTACGATCTCGTTCCCCGCTTCGGGGAGCACATCGGCGATGAACACCGCGCGCACACGAGCACTCTTCGCGATCGAATCGCGCAGCGCCGCAGCGCGGGCATATTCGGAGGCGTTCACCCGCTGGCTGTTGTAATAGGCGACCGCCCCGCTCTTATAGGAAAAGAGCACATTGATGTTCGTCTCTCCGCACAAGGCGAGCGCGGCGAGCGAAAGTATTATCACGTATCGCATGGATACACCTCGACAATAGATTCTCTCCTATTTATCGGTATTCCACGCGGGAATGTTATGATAAAATCAGAACTTGTATTCCGTCTTCGTGAGCTCTTTCAGCTTCCACTTTTTCCGCGTTTCATTGAGATTCTTCAGCGTAAGCGGGGTGCAGCCGGCATCTTTTGCGATCGTCTGCCCGATGCTTGAAAGTATAAGATCAAGCGCCTCTTTCAGAAGCTTGTTTGACGACGTGCCGGAGGTCGAATTATTTATCATGATCTCATCGCCCCATGCAAAGATCGACCTCGAGCCGTCTTTGAAAATTTCGATATGGACAGCCGGGCTGACGCTCGATTCAAGTTTATCAACATCGCGCTGCGGGAGCATGGGCCCGATAGCAAGCATTTCATTGTCGATCTTGTCCTTGAATTCGCTTTCATCGATCACTTCTGCTTTCGCCTCGATCTTCTTGACCTTCTTCATGTATGCCGCGGCCCATTTCTCAGCAATACCGCTGTAATCCTTCGTGCAGCGGAACGTGAAAAGATCATCATACGTCTCCTCTTCTGCGAACGATACCCCGGCAACGGTGACCGCGAGAAGTGCAGCGAAAGCGAGCAGTGTCTTGTGCATACGATACCTCCGAATTTTATGCCGTTTTGAGCGGGGCAGCAAACCCGTGTGAGAGGACAGTATAATAAACTATTCAATTAATGTCAATTGTCTTAGTAGGAATTTGCACTTTGCGCCTATCGGGACGGATTACTTGAAAAAATCGTCCTTTATAACGGCGGCCGTATGCCGGCTCATATGCACCGACGACGAATACGGCTTTTCACCCTCGCCGGAAAAATCGATGCTGTCGATGATATTCCATTGGCCATTGTTGGTGTAGGTCAGCGCCGAACGCATGATGAGCTTCTTCTCGAACCAGTATTCCCCGCGCATGATGAGCGAATTCGTCTTATCGATGAACAGATAGGCAAATCCCGCATCTTCCTTAAGATCGCGCACTTTCACGCGCCACATATCGGCGGCGTCATCAACGGACGCTATCGCGAATCGTGCAAGGAAGCCTTTATAATCGCGCTGTTCCACGATAGCGAACGGTCCGAGGAACATGAGATGCGGCACGAACCGCGAGAACATCGTCTCATAGAACGAGGACACGCCCGTGAGGACGAGCTTTGGCTTGAACCCCTGCTTCACATACAGGGTGAGTTTCGCCTTGCCCTTTCCCGTCGTCTGGCTTTTGGGTATCGTACCGACCTGCTTATCGATGATGTCGCCGGCAATGTCCGCGGTGAAACTTGCCGGCATGCTTTTCTTGTATGACGCACTGACGGCTGCATAGAGATCGGCCGCGGTAGGAATTTGTGCGTATACGGACGCAGTGACAAGCAGCAGCAGGAGAAGTCTCATCGGGCGGTATGATATCGCCGCTTACTGTTTTCTGCAACTATGAAAGGAGTTTTTATCCGCCACCATCGTTCCACACACACAGCGGCTCTGCCGCCTGGTATCAGTGAGCGCAAAACAAGTGCGCGAACATGCGCCAAGGATGTCGCAGCGAATTCCTCTACGTAGTGTGCATCATCCGATATCGGATGATAGAATACCATCACGCTTTCGTCCGAACTTTTATCGTGCGCGGTATCTGCCCGGTCAGCCGCTTGAACACGGTGGAAAAATACTGGCTTGAGGAAAAGCCCATCGTGAACGCAGCATCGGTGACCGATGATCCGTCATAAAGAAGCGTCTTCGCCTGCGCTATCTTCTGCCGCACGATGTATTCGTTCGGCGCAAGGCCCACGGTCTCACGGAACACATGACGAAAGCGCGGCACCGACAGATGCGCGAGTGCTGCAAGCGTGCCGATGCCGATATCCTCCCGCGCGTGCGCATCGATGTAGCGCAATACCGAACGCATGACGGCGGATCGCCGCGGACGATTCGCCCGCTCGGCAGTGATGATGCGAAGCACTACCTCCCTGAGATGCTGCTGCATCGAAAGGCGCGCCAACGCATCGCGCGAGTGCGCATCATCGACAATGGCGTGGAACAACGTTTCGATCCCCGGCACTATCACATGCCGGTTCGTAATGCCGGTGAAACGGCGATGGAGCAGCCGCGAATCGTCCCCGCTGAGCCCGAGAAAACCATCGGGTCGCGTGATATCGATCCAGAGCATATATGATGTGACCGTTTCATTCGGGTGGCCGGCGCTGCTGTGCCTGTCCTCGGGGAACGTTATGAGCATCTCTCCTGCGTGAAGCGGTGCCGGATAGCCGTTCACCTCGAAGAACTGCTCGCCGCGGCTTACATAATAGAGCTCAGCAAAGCCGGCATGCGTATGCGGCGGTGTCGGCGGACGTATCTGCCGTGCCCGCGTCGCATAGAAATTGAGAAGACCCGCACCTGCCATGCCGCTGAGGTCAAGCTGGAATTTGCCGGACAATCGTCGTCGAACCATGTATAGTATTTTATCGCGGCAAGGGAATGAAAGCAAACATCCCGCAGATGATATATACTTATGATATATCATTGAGGAGCATAGCATGAAGCGATCGACATCCTTTCCGGTATTCATCATCCTTACGGCAATGATCGCGAGTATGCTCGCTGCCGAGGTCCGTACCGGCACCGAAGACCTCCCGATCGATAATTTCGATGCGTATGTCGGTGCACTTCCGCCGCATCCCTGGACGCGGCTCGGTAAGATCGAAAGCGGTGTCGATGTTTCACTGCGCACGAACGGGGAATCGCCGTTCATCAACAACCTGGTCACCGGCAAGGGGATGGTCGTCAGCGATGCATCGGCATCCGCTGGTCCCGGCGCCGGGATCGGCACCGCATTCACGCCGCCCCCGGCGGGCGACCTCTATCTCGGGTTCGACTTCAGGTACCGGACGAACGCAACGGATAAGGGTCTTGATCAATGCTGTGAATTCAAGGATGCCGCAGGGAAAGGATTATCGATCTTTTTCGGCGATGGCGACTCGCTTTCCCTATCATCCGGCGGTGAACGGACACGGCTATTCGCGCTCACTCCCGGCACGTGGTATCACTTCGCTGTTCTGATAACGACGAACGACGGGACCATAATCACGCTCACCGACTTTCCCGCCAAACGTGTGCAGAGTAATACATCGTTCGCCGCTTCGTTCCTCGCCTATTCTCAGCTCAACTTTCTGAGCGCGGGGAGCCGTGAACGCACCGGCGAATGGACCGTGGACAATGTGATGATAGCCGGACGCGTCGACGCACCGCGTACCGCGTGGTGGCCGTTCAAACAGGCGCCGATCGAAACGCTCACACGCACGAAACGGAAAGTCTTCACGTACTATTATCCTATTTTCACCGCCGGCATGAGCGATGAAGACCCGGCATTGCACTGGTATTCGCGTACCGTCCTGAATCCCTCTGCCAATAATAAAAAAGACCGCATCGATGCAGGCACCGAGCTTCTGCTGCGCCCGCTCCCCCGCACACCGCTGCGCGGTTTCGGCACGAACAAGACCGAAATGCTCATCGTCGCGATGATGGAGGAAGTGCGGCTCGCCCGTGCGCAGGGCAATGACGGATTCCTCCTCGACTTCAATTCCGCGCCGACTGCGGCAGGCGGCGGGACCACGTTCAGTATGCGCTCGTTCTGCATGCTTGATGCGGCATCGCGCGTTGATCCCTCATTCAAGATCGTCCCTGCCGTCTATTCGCCGGCAAAGAAAAGCGGCATTAACGGTGAATCCGATGAAGGCGTCGATCCTATCGCCTACGCACGTTCACCGTATGTCAAGCGCATCATCGAACATCCTGCGACGATGAAGCTGTCCGACGGGCGCACGGTGTTCAGCATGTGGCTCACCGAACGGCACAGCACCAACTGGTGGCACAGAGCGATGACCGAGCTTTCCAATCTGGGCATGCCCATCGCGCTCGTTGCGCAGTTCAACAGCTACATTCAGATCACGAACTTTTCACCGCTCTGCTACGGCATGGCACATTGGGGTCCGCGCTCACCGGGGGCATTCGACTGGGTATCGCGCGTCCGCGATCTTACCACCGTGGCGGTCTTTCCCATCGCAGCGCAGGATGTGCGCACACGGGGCTGCTGGCTCTTCGAAGCGTGCAACAGCGAGGCGCTCAGGTCCTACTGGAATTCCGCGATCAACGACAATGCCGACTGGGCTTTCATCAACACCTGGTCGGATTACAGTGAACAGCCGATGGAACCTTCCACCGCTATCGGCTTCGGACCGTATGATATGAACGCATACTACATACAGTGGTTCAAGACCGGCGAGCAGCCGAAGATAACCCGTGATGTGCTTCATTACGTGTACCGCCGTCATCACACCGACATCGATCCCGGAAAAGGAGTGAAATGGACATTCCGCGGACGGGAAGCGGAGAACAGCATCGAAGTAGTCGGCTTTCTCACCGCACCGGGCAGGTTGCGCATAACGATAAACGGTACGATGCAGGAAACCAATTCAGACGCAGGCGTCACATCATTCAAAGTGCCGATGCCGGTAAAGACTGCTTTCGTCCCGCAATTCACTTTGCTTCGCAGCGGTGTACCCGTTGTCGACGGCAAGGGACGCTATGCTGTCGTCGATGCGGTGGAATATCCGAACCTGGTGTACTGCTACGGCGTACTTGCAGATACGAAATAAGTTGCTTGGGAAAATGTGATGCATCACGGGATTCCGCCGACAAATGAAAATACCCTGTTCGGAACGGTTTTCAGGCGATACCAGCGAACGATAAAGAGACAATGGAACTATACGCAGGATACGGTCTTTCCCGTATACACCGATCCATAGCATGCGTTCATCACCCGCACCGCGGCAAGTCCGTCCTCGCCGGTGCTCTCTACGCTCCGGAAACCCCTCACCGCGGCATAAAAACTGCCGAAGCGGCTTTCGGTCACGAATCGCGAAGCGCTCACCACGGGCGGGATGAATCCCTGTGAGATACGCCCCGCACCCTCGAATATGAGACGGTTGGGCGATGGATGCTCCGCGCCAAGCACATACGCCGGTTTATGCCAGTAATCAGCCGCCATGAACGACTTCTCTCCGTAGGCCTTGATGAGCACCTCGAGCGATTTCGGCCAGTAGAGGCGCCGCGTATCGCATTGCTCTTCCAGATGCGAATACGACGGATTGATGAACACTGCAGTGCCGTCGGTGAGCTCGCCGGTAATGGCGATGTGATCTTCGACAAGCAGCTGCGAGCGCATGTTCTTCCCGGAAACCGCGAACACTTTCTTGAATTCCTTTCCCGTCAGCCAGCGTATGATATCGAAAGGATGCGGATGGTCAGTGATCGCCCCGCCGCGGCATACCGATTCGCCCGGACGTATCGATACTTTTTTCCCATACGAAAGCACCGGATCGCCCCAGTTGGGATAATACGTTATCGGCGACTGCGAGATATTGCTCACATAAAGCAATGAAAGTTTTCCAAGCTTACCGCTCCGTATCGCCTCGCGCATGGCGCGGTACTGCGCATTGAAGTGCAGCTCAAGCTCCACCTGCAGCACCACTTTTGCTTTGCGGCAGGCGGCTATCATCTCCTCGCACTGCTTTTCATCCATGGAGAGTACTTTCATGCTGTACACGTGCTTCCCCATTGCGGCGGCGGCAAGCGTCTGTTCATGGTGATGGAAGTTATCGCTTCCGACGACTACCGCCTCCACATCGCGGTGTTTCTCGAGCATGAGCTTCCAATCGGTATAGAATTTCACGGGCAGGTTTTTCTTGCGGAAGAAATCCTCGGCATATTCCATTCGCGCCGGGTCGGTCTCGGTTATCGCTTCAAGTTTGAAAAGTTCAGTATGCGAGAGGTCCTCATAGTAGAATTTCACATGCGGGTTCGCCGATGAGGTGACCACTATCGATAACGGTTTCATCGTGTACCCCTTTTTTTTACGATCGCTGTGCCGGGGCCGGAGCGTTTTCTCTTGAGCCGTGCGCGTATCGATGCCTGCCGGCGCTGTACTTTGTCCATAAGCCGTTTTGCATTGCGATAAAAAATATTATCCGCTTCAAGCGACCATGAATGATTGTATGCGAGATACTTGAAGAAGAGCCTCCACGCCTCACGTTTTTCTTTTCCCCACAGTTCCGAATTCTTATTGCCGATGAAAAGGTCGGTTGCAAGGAGAAGCTTTTCGTGGAAAAATCGTGCGCCGCCGAGGTATGCGCATGCACGTCTTTCGAGCACCGACATGAGCCATTCGAGCGATACATAGCCCGATATATCATGGTGTATGTTCGGGTAATAATACAGATTGTTCTCGGTCTGCTCCGTATACGGGAAACCCATATGCCCGCCGATGAGCTCAAGTGAAGGGAACATATCCGCTATTGTTGCGAGGAACGCGGGCTCCATGTTCGCAGGGCCATAGCCGCGCCGCAGGGGTTCCTTTACAGTGTCGTTGGAGTGCGCGATGATACCCGTGTGGAACAGTATGGGCATTGCGAAATGCGCCGCCGCCTCATAGATGGGAAGGTATGCATTATCGTTATACGGCTTGGGGGGCACTATGGCCTTAAGCCCCGTAAAGCCGGCACGAAAGTACGCCTCCACCTGGCGTTCATCGGCACCCCACTGTATCATCGCAAAAGGGATTATCCTGCCGGGCATATCGTGTGCCGCACGGAGTATCGTTTTCCTGTCGGCATTCTTTGTGTTCAATTGCGGGTGAGAGATATCCATCACCCAGTACTGCGCAACACCGCTTTCGCGGATACGCCGCTTCGTCGCCGCATCCCAGGCGTCCATGTGCACATGCGCTTCGATGTATTGTTCGCTCATTGTGCACCGCCTATCGCGGCCGCTTCACCGGTGCGCAGCGCTTCTTCCGCCGCCGTTCGGTATCGCAGAGCATTCCCGCCGCACGGCATCCCATACGTGCCGCCGAGTATAAGTCCTATCATCCTGAAATAAAGATCGTCGATCTCATCGGTACCGCCCCAATCCATATGCTCATTGACCTCATGGCGAGCATGCTTGTCGTCGGCGATGAGTACTCCTTCATCGTTCTCGAACCCGTAGAGCGGCATGTTCGATACTACACCGGAAGTGAAATAGGTATGCAAGAACCGCACCGGCGCAAGAGAATTCGGGAGCATGTCGTTCACGGTCAGCTCGGCGACGATATTGCCCTCTAGCGTGATAAGCCCGAACACGCCGTTCGTTCCCGCTTGCTGCAGCTGTACGGACACGGCAGGAACGCCGGCAATATATGCGGCAATGTCAATGAACTCGGGCAGCCGCTCAGCGAAGGACGTTCTCCCTTTCGCATATGTCTTCGGCATTTCCCAGAATATACGCATCGATGTCATATCGCCGGGGATGTTCGCGGTCATATACTGCTTCACTTTTTCCACGATGCCCCAGGCGCGGAGCGGATGCGCCTCGACATAGTGCGATGTGTTCTCGCCGGAAGCGGCAAGCTGTGCGCCGACGGCGGGCGATACGATGACCGTCTTGACCTGTTGTGCAAATGCGCGGGCGAGCTGCACATCATCCGACGCGCTGACATCGGCGATATCCGCATCCTCAGGTGTATCGGTAACGGCAGTGTCAGTGTCGAAGAACGCGAACACCTTCGATTTCATAGCACGTTCTTTATCCCGGGTCAGTACGACAGCACGCTTTCTAGCCACGATCGCTTCCATGGAAGTATCCTTCCGTCAAAATTCTTCTATTCTATCACGATATCGGCGTTTACGCTTCGCTTCGCATCCCCCGAAACGATATCCTTTATCGCCGCGGCATCGAGCACCGATGAATACACGCGTATATCCGCGATAAGCCCGTCCTGGTGATAATTCCTGCCGCTCGTCGTCCAGAACATGGCGCCGGGGTAGATATCGGTCTCGCTCGCGACGAACGCTTTTGCGCCTTCTTTCGCCGGGGCTTTTTCGGTGAGCGCCCCGTTCACATACACGCATATCGCGCCGTTGGCGAAGGTGACAGCAAGATGCTGCCATTTTCCGACGCCAAGCCGGACCGCGTTCTTCACCGCGCCGGTTTTCGTGTCCGTGCTCGATTTCATGAACCCCTGCCATACGCCCTTTTCATCCTTCCATTTCAGCTCCGGATATCCATAATTGATGGATAGTGCGTACTGGATGGCTTCCGGGTTCCTGCTTCTATCGCCCTTGAAAAGCACGGTCTGGAAATTCTCATCGACGGTCTTGAGCGCGATCCATGCGGTGATGGCAATCTCGGTTGTCATCGCGTTCAATGCCGCTGACGTCTTTACCGTGCAGTCATTCCCTTTTTTGCTCCGGAACGCGCCGTCCGCTATCGATGCCCCTTTGACGATGACAGCATTGCCGGCCTTATCAGTGCAATCACCCGTAACACCGGTAAAGTCGACCCACAATGCGGGGTTCTGCGCACAAAGCGCCGCAGACGCGAGAATGAAGAATACGATGCGTTCCATACGAATGCTCCTTTCGATTATTTCGTGATCGTTTCGATCATGCGTGCGACCTTTTCGCGGTACGCGCCGAGCACGGCCGGTTCTTTCGTCCAATCACTTGTAGATTTGATCACCTCGTCCGGCATCGCCACGAGCGCTTCTATCTCCTTCACGCGCGAAGCGAATGCCGGGCGCTTACCGCTTTTTATCTCCGCCAAAAGCAACTTGAGCATTGCGCAATAATCGTAATCCTCGATGCCGTCGCGCATATTCTCGAACCGGAGCGACGGCCATATGCGTCCCTCGGGGCCGGGATAGACCATATTGCCCTGCCCGCACTGCGCGTTCGCCCCGCCGGTGATCACATTGACGTACCGACCGTCCCATTCACCATCGACCCATGTTGCTGCATTCTTCACATTGTCCGACCACTCGCGATTTATGCTCCAGTAGAGACAGCCTTCAATATTGTATTTGAAACCGAGAAGCATGAGCATGCGCGAATTGTGCATCGGGAAACCGAGATCGAAACTGGGGAACGGATCGGGCGCGCTTACCCAATACCACCAGAGTTCATTGTCGGCGGTGCGATACTCCGGCTTCATGAGTTCGAATACCTCGAATGGCGGCACCCACACATTGAAATATTTGTCAAAGGGCGGCGCCGGCACGGATGTCTGCATCAGCTTTATGCCGGGGTGGTCCCTGCGAAGCCGTTCGCAGAACATGCGTGCCGAATCGCGATCGTACATCGTTTGTACACCGAACTCGTCGTAGCAATAAAGGTATGCGTCCTTTTCTGCGACTCCCGCGGCTTTCAATGCAGCAAGCTTTTCGCCGTATTCCTGCGATAGTTTCGTCAGTTCTTCATCTGACAGCGGTTTTTTTGACGCGAAATAACCGAGCGTACAGAAATTCGCGGCCGGCAGTTTCGACAGCATATCAACGGACGGGGATACATCCTTGCTGTAAATATTGTTCGGCGTGATGCGGTACTTCATCAGGAACTGATAGACGGAAAGCTGCTGTTCCTCGGAAAGCGCAGTATACCCGTACCAATTCCTGTAGAAGTGCTCGAAAAAACTGAACGCGACCTTGAGCGCGCTCTTCTGCGGAAGCGTGAAGTCGTACACGGTCACCTCTACCGCCACCGTGCGTGAAAAACCGCCTTTTACCGCTGTGATAGTCCCGCGATAGAGCCCGGCTTTTGTGCGCCCATCGGCGTGGATACGGACATACGCGCAAAGCGGTGACTTCGCAGGAATGGCATAGGTTTCGACCCCGTCCTTGATGATATCATACACCGGCCCGCGGTATCGAACTGCTGCTTTGCTTGTACTGTTGTCTATCGTTTTCATGGGAGCAATAGCGATATCCGTAAGCGTCCCTGAACCCGTGCTGTGCGTGAATGCACCAACCGTCATCGTCACTCCATCGACAGAACCGCCGCCGGGGTTGGGGGCCAGGAGCAGCTGAAATCCCTCGTATTCATTCCGGGCAAGTGTGATGACCGCTTTCTCAGGAACGTCGGTAAGGGAACCAAGTATATCCGGCGTTCGAAGAATGGTCACGCCCGAGTGGACCGGCAGCATTGCGAACAGCGCCTCCGCATCGAAATACCGCGACTCACGGACCGTGCGCTTTGTCTGCAGAAGCCAGTCACGGTATGACGAATGAAATGCTGATACGGATGTGCGGATCGTTTCATCAGATTCAAATATCTTCGCGGCTGCGTCCGATGCGTTATCCGCATGAGATGAGAACGATCGTGCGATGGACGCCGCAGCAGAAGAAAGGTCTTTCGTTCGGGCTGAGAACGCTTCTGCATACACCGCCAAGTCCTCGAGCGATGCCTTCACTGTGCGCACATCTGCTTGCGTTGGCAGCGATACAGCGGGAGGTACCTGCACACCGGCCGACTTTGCTATCGCGGAAAGATCATTCGCGCTGAATTCATTGATCGCTGAAAGTGATGCAACACAATTCCCCCTCACTGATGATGCTCCGGAAATGACCGGGGCGGCAACACTATCCCTCAAAGCCTTATAACGCTCCATTTCCTTTAGAACGCGTCTGCTTTCATCTGCGGCCATGCGCATGTCCTGGCTGCTTTCACGGAGCGTATCGGCAAGAATGGTCGCGGCAAGCACCGGTATACGCGCCATCTCCGCGTCGATATCGGTGCCGTTCCGTATCATGATCTCATCGATCAGTCCGCGGAAATTATACGCCGGCGAGCCTCCTGCCCCCTGCGCGGTGCCGAAATAGAGCGGGTGATCGCATGCGACCAGTTCCGAGAGTCCCCCGGCAGTATCGGGAGGGATATTTGTCTTTCGCTTTACGCCATTGACGTAGATAACGCATATGCCGTCCTTGAATGTCATGGTTATTGCCGCCCAACGTTCAGGGTAGGTGCACACATCGACAGTGACCCATGACACCCAGCTGCCGTCGGTTTTTTTTGCTTTGAACTCGACCTTGCCGTCGCGCAGATTGAGATAGTACTGCACCGCCTCCGGCTTTTTCCTGCGGTCGCCTTTCCAGAAAATGGTCCGATATCCTGCGACGTCGAAGGGTTTTATTACGCACGAAAAGGTGAAATCGTTCACGACCGATATCCCGGGAGCGGAGGGCACTTCGACGTAGACCTTACCCTCGTCAAATTGATACGCATTCCCGTCAATACCCTTTTCTATCACCAGTGCATCGATAAAACCGACGATGCTCCCGTTGTGTTTTCCGGTCGTATCGTGCACCGTGAGATTCTCGCGCGTATCGAATGTCCAGCGTGCGATGATATCCGCGGCATTACCGGTCATGGTCAAAACGGCCAATACCGCGATGAGCGTATATGCTTTTTTCACTATCGTACTCCCGCATGTCGCGTGCGACTTCATTCCTTTCTGAAACACCATCCATGCCTAAAGACTCTTGATCCGTGAATTATACTTCTCGATAAGCTTCGCATTGTACGCGTCGCCGCCCGGCACGTTCGCGCTCTTCCACATCGGCGGCTCTATGCCCGCGGCAAGAAGTATCTTCACCGTTTCTATCTCCAGCCGATGCGCGATATAGAAATCAACAATGTTCGATACCGGCGCGATGGGAATGTCCATCTGATCGAATTTCACGACAGCGTCACCCAATGGATTATAATCGTCGATGCATATATCCGCAAGCTCGAAAAGATTCTTCTTGCTCGAGTGCCGTAGGAAATGATCCTTCGGAAGACCGTTCTGCCAATGGCTCGATGATATGGCGATGACCTTCGCGCCCGCCTTCTTCGCCTCAAGCACCGCATCGATGGTCGTCGGGTTCACGCCGATGTTATGGAAGATGATGAACACATCGTCCTTCTTGAGCCGATAGTAGCGCACGAGGCTCGCTCCGTAATTCTCGGTACGCTCCATCTCAAGATATTTAAGCGCATTGTTCCAGGTCGATATGCCGATGTCCATGATCGGATTGATGCAGGCGAAGCCGCCCGCACGGAAGAACACTTCCGCCATGACGAGCGTAGTGTGTCCGCCGCCGCCGTAGACATGGAGGAGCCGGTCCTCCTTGATCGCGTCCGCCATCATCTGTGCGGCCTTGATGATATTGTCGATCTGCTTTTCCTCGACCTCGTAGATGTTCTTCATGATGGCATCGATGTATCGTGCATCGGTCTTTACGAGCTTTGAAAAATCGAACATGCTGTCCTCCCTATCCTATTTTCTTTTCAGTACGCGTTTATAGTTCTCACCGAGGCGATCCCAGAGTTTCAGCGCATCCGGCGCGGCAAGCGATGTGCCGTAACCGCCGCGATATGTCCAGGCAGCCAGGCGGTCGGTACCGAGCGTGGCGTAAAGATCGACGACCTCGTCCATCTGCTTAAAATCCTCCGGCTGTTTGAAATAGTTCATTATCCAGCGCTCGGACTTCTTATTGTATTTCTTCGCCGCAGCGACCGTCCGCGCGGTTATCTCGCGGAAAAAACGCATCGGCAGTTCCCACGCAATGATGGTCGTTGAGAACACATCGAAATACGGCGATGAAGCGACCATATCCCAATTATCATACCCGCGCTGCTCGGTGACATAATAGGTGTTCATCGTCGCGTGAACGCAGCAGGTTATCTCCGACTTCGGGTTGATCTGTTTTATAAGACGCGATGTATCTTCAAGGATGAAAAGCGCCTCTCGCCAGCGGAACTGCTTTACATCGTCGTTCATGATGCGCGGCATCTCATATCCGTAATACGCTTCGAATTTCTTCATGCATTCGGGGCAGCGGCAGGCCCAGTCGTCACCCGCGCCGCCGGTGATGGATGCGTAGGATTTCGGGAGGGCGTAATGCGGCTCATCCCAGAAAAAGCCGTCGGCATCGGTCTCACGGGCGAGCTTGAGACAGAAATTGCGGAAGTAATCGCGGAAGGAATTCGTGTTGAAACAGGCATGCGGGAGCGTTTCGCCGGTGAAGGCCGATACCTGCCGGTGATGGATGTTGTTCTGCAGGAAAAGACTTACCTGTTCACCCCCGAAATACTTGCCGATACCCCAGGGGTCAAGGAGCACGCGCAGCCCTTTTTTCTTCGCCGCATCGACTATCTTCGGTATCGAGGGGGACCAGAAATCGAGGTCGAATTCGGTTATGGCGAGTATCACCGTGGTGCAGCCGTGACCCACCATTTCAGCGAAATCCCGCTCGGCATGCTCTACATATGACATCCCGTAGTAACTGATCGCCGTTTCCCGGATGGCCATGGGCATCTCCTTGTGCAATATTACATATTGTATCGATACAATATAGTCATATTACCCTCAGAAGTCAAATTCCGCTGTGCCGCGAAAAGATCTCGTAAGAATGACCGCTAAGACACGAAGAAGATGAATATTTTTGCATAGGCAACAGTCTGGCAACATAACCCATCAGGGTGAACGATCATCTCGTTAATTCTCTTGGTGTCTTTGCGTCTTGGTGGTTATATTTGGTTCTTACGTAAGAAGGATTGGGTGCCAAGGGTGAACATCCAGGTGGAACCGAGGGATGCGATCATGGGCGAAGGCGATTGCCCTAACCGGGCATATAGGGTATACTGCATCTGTTACGAGACCAGAAGGAAGATTCTCCCTCGGGGGATGCAATGGAATTACCGCATGTCATCCGCGCCAATGATACCGAACTGCGCGCGTACCTTATGCACTCGTTCATCGGCTGCCTTTCCGAGAGCAAATACGAATGGAACGACATATATCAGGACAAGGACGGGAATTTCCGCGTTCTCAAGGTATTGCTCGAATGGGATGAAGTGATGTATGTACGCATTGCCAGTGGCGATGATATTGAAAAAGCGAAGCAGAACAGGCGTGAAACGGACGATTTTGGACGCAAGCGCGACCTTTCCCGCTGACCGCCGCCCATGAAGATACAGCGCATCGTTATGTACGAAGGCGCCTCACGCAACGCCCATTTCCATGACGCCTATGAATTACGTTACATCGTTTCCGGTGACTGTTCCGTGTCCATGCGCGGCACTGTCCGATCGCTGACACCCGGCAGTTCGTTCTTCACCGCACCCTATGAATCGCATACGGTCATCTATGACGAACGCCGCACGCTCGTGCAGTACCTCATACTCTTCTCGCTCGATGCGGAGGAACGCGAGCTTAAGGGACATATCGATACGCTCCTCGCAAAGCGATCGTTCGATCTCGGTGAAGGGAAGCGCTTCTTCTTTGAAACGGTGCGCATGAAGGCGTCATCATCGACACGGATGACCGCGCTCTCCGGCATCCATCTGTTCATATCGTTCCTCTACAGCCTCGGCGATGATGCATCACGGATGTTCGCCGCCGAGCCGCGCATCGAGGAAGCGCTCGCAGTACTCCACCGTTCGCTCACGCAGCGTACGAGCCTTGCCGCGCTCGCACGTCGTGCGGGTCTTGACAGTTCCTATTTCATACGCGTGTTCCGCAAGACGACCGGTCTTTCGCCGATGAAGTATTTCACGCGTTTGAAGGTCGAGGCCGCCTGCGGGCTCCTCTCCCGTACGGATATGCCGATAGCCGATATCGCGGAACGCTTCTGTTTCGCCGACCAGTATCATTTCAGCAGGACATTCAAGCAGATGATAGGCGTATCACCGCTCCATTACCGTCGCCGCGGCGGCGATATGGGCGTATAGCGCATGCCCCATGCTTCTTACCGGCTGAAGGCCTTCACCGTGCGGATCTTGAAATGTGCGCTCATTTTTCTTTTCCGGAACAGGCGGATGAAACCCCAGATTATCCCCACGCCGTATCCGGCATGTATGGCGAAGAACACGAACGGAACGGCAAGGATGCTGAAAGAAAGTTTCCGTATCGAGGGAAGTGCCGAGAACGCCGCCGCCGTGAGGAAGAGCGCATAGAGACCGAGCGGCGCGAGATAGATGAGCGCATAGGGGGAAAGCACCGTCGCGAACGGCAGCGCGGCAAGCGATGCAAGATACAGGACGAAACCGAGCGGGATGAAGAACATCACGTTCAAGATGCGCGGCGCGTGGATGAACTGCTGGAATCGCCCGCGGCCGTAATTGAGGAGCATCTTCACGAACGAGCGCATATCGGTGCGCGGGCTTCGTCTGACCGCGACACGCGGATGATAATAGAGCGCGTAACCGGCATCGCGTATGCGGTCCATGAGCTCGTTCTCCTCGTTGGGATAGAACGCTTCGTTGAACACGCCGACCGTATCGAGGACCTTTTTCCGCACGAGAAGATTACAGAGTATGAGCTCGCGGTCGGTGGTCTCGCGGACATCGCCCTCCGCGTGATAGCGGCTCCTCACCGGTCCCGCACCGAACGGCGAACAGAGACAGAACGAAAAGACCTTCTGTATCGCTGTATCGCTCTCTTTCGGTTCGGCAGGCCCGCCGACGACGGCTATGCGCTCGTCCTTCTGAAAAAGCGAAACGGCATGCGTGATGTTGCCGGCGTGCACCTCGGAATCGTTATCGAGGAAATAGACGATTTCGCCTTTCGCTTTCCGTATGCAGGCGTTCCTCTGCACCGACGGCTGATCCCCGCTCACCGCGAGCACTTCGATGCTCTTCTGCGGATGATCGAGCGCGCGTACACAGCGAAGCACATTATCGATGGATTCCGTCTCGCGATGCGGGATGATGAAGGTGACGCGGGGTGGTCGTCCAGAACGAGACGTATTCATTACGTTTTTCATCAAAGGAATTTGATCGTCGTGCCGGTGCGTGCTGATTCATACACCGCGCAGATGAGCTCCACCGCCCGTTTGCCTTCCGCCCCCGGCGTAGTAAGATGCTGCGCGTTCAGTATCGCATCGGCGAGTTCGGCTATCTGGCGCCGGTGACCTTCGTACGATATCGCCGCGGGGTCGCCCGAGCCGCCGTACATACCCTCGCCCGCAAGACCTATCCTGCGGATCTCGTCATCCCCGGGCAATTCTTTTTTGAACTGCCAGCGAATGATCTTGTCGTCCTCAAGCAGAACGCTGCCGTCGGTGCCCGAGAGCTCGACACGGCGCGGGAATCCGGGCGCACAGGCCGTGCTCGCCTCGATGGTGCCGAGCGAATTGTTCTTGAATTTGAGCATGGCGACCACTGTATCCTCGACCTCGATATTCCGGTGCAAAAGCCGCGCGATGCGTCCGGTCACTTCCGATACGTCGCCGTTGAAATAGAGCAGAAGGTCCACGGTGTGAATGCCCTGGTTCATGAGCGCACCGCCGCCGTCGAGCGCCCATGTCCCGCGCCAGGTGGCATTCCCGTAGTATTCCGGCGTACGGAACCAGCGCACGCTTGCGGCAGCGAGCACCGGCTGCCCGAAACGCCCTTCGTCCACCGCTTTGCGTATCATCTGCACCGAGCGGCTGAAGCGCGACTGGAACACCGCGGAGAGCCGTATATTGCTGCTCTCGCAGACGCGCACGAGCTCGTTGGTCTTGCTCACGGTCACTTCGAGCGGTTTCTCGCAAAGTATGTGCTTGCCGGCGCGTGCCGCGGGTATCGCCACTTCGCCGTGCAGCCCGCTCGGTGTCGCGATGGTCACCGCTTCTATCTCGGATGCGAGGAATTCCTCATATTCTGCAACCGCGCGGCAGCCGTGCTGTGCGGCGAATGCTGCTGCGCGCTCGGTCACTTTGTCGTAGACAAGGACGAGCTCAGCGTTCTCGCAGAGCGAAAGCGCCTTTGCGTGTATCTGCGCAATAGCGCCGGTGCCGATGATCCCGAACTTCACTTTTCTCATCTGTTCCGCCTCATCCAGGAATAATAATGGCCGGTCTCTTCAGTGTCGATACCGCTGCCATGGCCAGACAGTATATCCTGCCGACAGAGACCGTCAATCGGCAATCCTAGCGGCAATCCTAGCGCACGTCCCGCGGCGCTTTGCCGTGGAAGCGCTTGAATGCCCGGGAGAAATGATACTGGTTCGCAAAGCCGAGATAATCACTCACTTCGCCGACGGACATTTCGCTGTGCATGAGCAGGAGCTGCGCACGTTCCATCTTGAAGCGCATGAACGCCTTCTTCGGCGATTCACCGATGATGTCGGTACACTTGTGCGTAAAAGCGCTTTCGCTCATGGAAAGCGCCTCGGCCATATCCGGTATCGAGAGCTGACGTGTTATGCTCCGCTGAAAGAGGTCGTTCACCTTGGCGCTGAACCCCGTCGCAAAGGCGAGCGATACGAATGACGGCGAGAGCGATGTTGCGGGAAAGGCGCGCACCGCACGCCAGAAGAACTCGAGCGCAAGCGCGCGGCCGACATGCGCGGCCACCGCATCGACGGCGGAGGCTTCTTTCGTGATACGATCGACCAATGCAGCGAACGTGCCGTCGGGGTCCGCAAAGCCCTGTCCGTCGGGTGTTATCGCATCGGCGAAGATCGAGAGCGAGCGGCGCTCTGTCGACGACGGAAGGAGCTGAAAGGCGAGCGTAACGTATTTCAGACCGCGGTCGCAGAAATCCTCATGCCAATCGCCCGGTTTCACGATGAGTATGCGCCCCGGGGGGAGCGTGAGCGGCGTGCCGTTGAGCGTTGCACGGTACATGCCGCGGACGACATAGACGATCTCATAATGCTCGTGCTGATGCCTCGTGAACGTATGCGTATCGGACACGGCAACGATGCTCATCTGTATGAAGACCGGTTCGAGGCGCGGTATATGCGCCGTGCGGTATGTCGTCTGTATCGGCGTTACCGATTTCTGAGCCGCCACGATGCGAACCCCCGTCGAGAGAAGAAGACCTGCATTTCGCGGCGAAGTCCCACGCGGTCAAGACGGTACTTCTTGAGGAGCACCTCCCGCGAGGCCGACGGCACGAAACTGTTCGGAATCCCGAGAAGCTTCACCGGCACTGCTGTCTCGTGGCGTGCCAGGACCTCGAGCACCGCGCTCCCGATGCCGCCGTTGACGACACCCTCTTCGATGATCATGAGCCGTTTATATTTCATCGCCGCGCTGACGATGGCGTCTTCATCGAGCGGCCACACGGTGGACAGGTTGATAAGCGCAAGCGAGGGTTTCTGCGACAGGTCATTGATCGCATGGTACGCGGTCACAAGCGTGCTCCCGAAGGACAGCACCGCGCCGTCCTTACCGTCGAACACGGTATGCGCCTTGCCGTACACCATCTCTTTCGGAACAAGGTTCGGCGGGAGATCGGGAACGGCATCTTTCGGATATCGTATCGCTGTCGGTGTGCCGCGCGAAAGCGCGCAGGCGATCGCTTCGGCAAGGTCGTGTGCGCCCGCCGGCGCGAATATCGTCATGTTCGGTATCATCCTGAGGTACGCGAGATCGAAAATACCCTGATGCGTCTCGCCGTCCTCGGGAACGAGCCCCGCGCGGTCAATGCCGATGATGACCGGCAGATTCATGTTCGCGATATCGTGGATGACATTATCGAAACCGCGCTGCAGGAACGTGGAGTAGAGCGCGACGACAGGACGGCAATTGCCGATGGCAAGCCCCGCGGCGAACGTAAGCGCATGCCCTTCGGCGATACCCACATCGAAAAAACGTCCGGGGTAGGCGCGTGAGAACGGCTCAAGCCCCGTGCCCTCGCACATGGCGGCGGTTATCGCCACGATGCGGCTGTCGTCGGCCGCAAGCTGCGTGAGGGTTTCGCCGAACAGCGCGGAGAACGTCTTCTGTTTTTTCTTCTTCGCCGTCCCCGTGGCGACATCGAATTCCCCCACACCGTGATACGATGAAGGATTCATCTCCGAATGTTCGTATCCCTTTCCCTTGATCGTGTTCACCTGGATGAGGAGCGGTCCGCTTATCGTTTTCGCAAGATCGAACGTGGCGATAAGATCGTCAATGGAATGACCGTCGACGGGACCGAGATAGCGGAACCCGAGCTCCCGGAACACGATGCCCGGCGCAATGAACGCTTTCACCGATGATTCGATACGATGGATGATGTCCTTCGCGCGTTCGCCGAAGGGGAGCTTGTCCGCAAGCGCATCGATGCTCATCGCAAGCGATTGTACGCCCGGCGCCTGTATCTTCTTGTTGAGGTACTTGGCGAAAGCGCCGATGTTCGTCCCGATGGACATCTCATTATTGTTGACGATGATGATGAGGTTCGTCGGCAGATGCCCGGCATTATTGATAGCCTCGAGCGCAAGCCCGCCGGTGATCGACCCGTCCCCGATGATGGCGATGACGCGCCCCTCCGCCTTTTTCAGGCGGACAGCGGTATCAAGCCCGAGCCCGAGCGATATCGACGTCGATGCATGCCCGGTATCGGCGATGTCATGCGCGGATTCCGTACGGCGGGGAAAGCCCGAAAGCCCGTGATACGTGCGCACGGTATGGAAGCGCCCCTTTCTGCCGGTCACTATCTTATGCGTATACGACTGATGCCCGACATCGAAGATGAATTTGTCCTTCGGGGATTCGAACGCATAGTGGAGCGCGAGCGTAAGTTCCACCGCGCCGAGATTGCTTGCGAGATGCCCGCCCGTCCTCGATATGTTCTGCAGGATGAACGCACGTATCTCACCGGCAAGTGCGGGCAATTGGTCGGCTGCGAGCTTTTTGAGGTCAGCAGGGGAATCGATCGTTTCCAAGTACATAGAAGAGGCGATTATATCGTACTTTGCATCAACGTCAACGCATATCCATCCCTTGTGTTGACAATGCGGCAAATGCCTCGAATATCGAGGGGAAATAGGGAGGGGTATCTTGACAACGGCCCTGAGATTGCTATAATTGTAACAAGCTTGGGTAGCATCCTCCCTGCGACTACACCTTTATTGATGGTATATCCTATGCATGTATAGCGAGAGAGGAGTACCTCTATGCGAATTCTTATTGTTGCACCGAAAAGCAATTTCCCCGACGATACGCCTGCATGGCTCCGCATACCCCAATTATCGCTCTCCATACTCGCCGCGCTCACCCCGAAACAGCACGAAACGGTATGCGTTGAGGAGAATGCCGCCGAGATACCGATGGATGAGCACTGGGATATCGTCGGTATGAGCGCCATGACCGCAACAATATCGCGTGCGTATGAGTTGGCGGCCATCTTCCGGAAAAAGGGCGCTATCGTCGTCATCGGCGGTATACACGCATCGATACTCCCCGAAGAAGCGGCGCAGCACGCGGACGTCGTCGTCGTCGGCGAGGCGGAAGGGATATGGCCGACCGTCGTCGGGGACATAGAAAGGAAGCAGCAGAAAAAAATATACCATAATCTGCGCCCGGAGATAATCGAGTATCCGATGCCGATACGAAAGAAACGGCTGTCGTTCCTCGGCATACCGCCGTATATCATGCCCATCATGTCCTCACGCGGCTGTCCGCATGACTGCGATTTCTGCAGCGTGCACGGCGTGTATGGAAGAAAACAGCGCTTCGTCCCCGTCGAATCGATAGTACGCGACATCAGGGAAAGTGGATCGAAACTCGTCATGTTCTTGGATGATAATCTCGGCGCGAACCGGGCATACGCCATGAAACTGTTCGAAGCGATGCGGCCGCTCAAGGTGCGCTGGCTCACGCAGACGTCGGTGCGATTCATCCTTGACGATGAGCTTTTCAGCGCGGCACTCAAGGCCGGGTGCGAAGGCCTTTTCATCGGCGTGGAATCCGTCGAGCCGCATGCGATGAAGAAGATACGCAAGTCGCTTTCGGATATCACCCTCTACGAGAAGGCGATAAAAAAATGCCACGATGCCGGCGTCATCTTCCATGCATCGCTCATCTTCGGGCTCGATGAACAGGGGCCGGAGGTGTTCGACAACACGCTTGATTTCCTTCTGGACAATGCCGTCCCGTCGATCAACCCGAACATACTCACCCCGTATCCGGGCACCGTGCTCCACGAACGCCTCAAAAAAGAGAACCGCATACTCCACTTCAACTGGGCGTATTACGATCACACAACGGTATCGTTCCGTCCGAAGAACATGTCTCCTGAGGAACTGAGCGAGCGTTTTCTCAATTTCCGCGACCGTTTCTATTCCTACGCATCGATCGCGCGTCGCGGGATCCATCAGTTCGGCGTGCACCCGCTCATGTATCTCGGGATGAACCTTGCGTACCGCAAATCAACGCGGAACGAAAAAGCGCATGCGAGCAATTATTTCCAGTGGCTCAAGTCGCAGCCGGAACTTGAGCTCGGGCAGACAAATGCATAACGGCTAAGAAAGCACCGCTCGTATACGCCGCACGCCGGCGGAAGAGCTTTCTTCCTTCTGTATCCTGAACGATCCGATCTCGCGCGTGTTCTGTACATGCGGACCGCCGCATATCTCCTTGCTGAAATCGCCGATGGTGAACACCTTTACCCGTTCGCCGTACTTCGATTCGAACAGACCCGTGGCATTGGATGCCTTCGCCTCGTCGTAGGAAAGCTCTTCCATCTTCACATCGAGCGCACGCTGTATCTGCTCGTTCACGATCGCCTCGACGCGTTTCACCTCATCATCGGTCATCTTTGCGCCATGCGTAAAATCGAAGCGCAGCCGTTCGGCGGTGATATTGCTCCCCTTCTGCTTCGCGTGTTCGCCGAGCACGATATGGAGCGCCTTATGAAGGAGATGCGTCGCCGTATGCAGCCGCGTCGTCTGCTCGGAATGATCGATGAGTCCGCCCTTGAATTGCTGGTCGGCGCCCTGCCGCGAGAGCTCCTGATGCTTCTCATACGCGCCGTTGAATTCCGCTGTATCGACGGTGAGTCCGCGCTCTTTCGCAAGCTCTTCGGTCATCTCAAGCGGGAAGCCGTAGGTATCGTACAATTTGAACGCGTTCTTCCCGGATATCACCGTGATTCGCTTTCCTGTTCTCTGGAACGCGATCTCAAGTCCGCTCACAAGCTTCTCGAATTCCTTAAGGCCCTGTGAAAGCGTCTTGGAAAAGCGCTCCTCTTCCTTCTGAAGCTCATCGATAATGACCGCTTTATTCTTCGCCAGCTCCGGCCATTGCTCCTGCATGATGGACACGATAACGTCCGCTATCGTGTGACAGAACGATTCATTGATGCCGAGCTGCCGCCCATGGCGTATCGAGCGGCGTATATAGCGGCGGAGGATATAGCCCGCACCGATATTGGACGGCGTCACACCGCGCTCGTCACCGAGTATGAAACTCGCCGCGCGCAGATGATCGGCGATGACGCGGAAGGAGACTTTTTTCGATGCGTCGGCATACGATGCGCCGGAGAGCGCCTCTATCTTTGCGATTATCGGGGTGAAGAGTTCGGTCTCATACACGGTTTTCTTGCCCTGCAGGAGACAGGTCACTCGTTCAACGCCGAGCCCCGTATCGACGTTCTTCTGTGCGAGCGGTTCGTATCTCCCCTCGGCTGTCTTATTGTACTGCATGAAGACATCGTTCCATATCTCCATCCAGTTCTTCTTGTCATTCTCAGGATTGCTCGATTCCGGCGGATAACCCTCACCGAGCCAGTAGAACATCTCGGTATCCGGACCGCACGGTCCGGTAAGACCGGCGGGCCCCCACCAATTGTCGGATTTCGGGAGCGACGTTATCTTGTGTTCCGGCATGCCCAGTGAAAGCCACACGCGCTTTGCCTCATCGTCAAAGGGTGCGTCCGCATCGCCGGCGAACACGGTGACGGCAAGTTTCTTCGGATCGATGTTCAGCCATTCCTTCGATGTCAGGAATTCATGGCTCATGCGTATCGCTTCGTCCTTGAAATAATCGCCGAGTGACCAGTTGCCGAGCATTTCGAAGAACGTGGTGTGCGTGTCGTCGCCCACGCTGTCGATGTCCTGCGTACGTATGCATTTCTGGACATCGGCAAGGCGCCTGCCCATCGGATGTTTTCCGCCGAGAAGATACGGCACCAACGGATGCATGCCGGCGGTCGTAAAGAGCACCGTCGGATCGTTCTCCGGCAGAAGCGATGCGCTTTGTATCCGTGCATGGCCTTTCGACCGGAAAAAATCGAGATAGTTCTGTTTGAGTTGTGCTGCTGTCATGGCGGTACTATACAATAAAACATCGATGCGTGCAAGAAGCAAGTAGAGACTGCTGCGAAAACGCCATGCATAGAGATACACATGAGAATTGAACGCAAGGTTGCCAGTATTGCATAGAACAAGGGCTCATGAGCCCTTGTTCTATATTTTCGCGACAACCCCAGGCGCTTGTGCACGCGCTCGTGCATTCACTTGTCCGTTCGTATCGATATCTACTCCGCCGTCGGCAATGCCTTCGCGGCTTGTCGCGCCGTTTTTGAATTCCGCTGCTGCGCCGGGAGTATCGTTTTCCGTATGCGTATCGATGTGGGTGTCACTTCAATGATCTCGTCATCGCGTATGAACTCTATCGCCTTTTCGAGCGAGAGGGGCTGCACCCGTGTGAGCGTTACGTTCTCGTCCTTGAGAACGGTACGGATGTTGGTGAGCTTCTTGCCGCGGCAGATGTTCACATCGAGGTCGCTGTCCTTGCTGTGTTCGCCCACGACCATTCCTTCATACACATCATCGCCGGGCTGTACTATCATCCGTCCGCGCGGTTCGAGATTGAAGATAGCGTAGGGAATAGCATTGCCGGTACGGTCGGCGACAAGGGAGCCGGTGAATCGCGTATCGAAATCGCCCGCATAGGGTTCGTATCCCTTGAGGTATGAGCTCATGATGCCGGTTCCCTTCGTGTCGGTGAGGAATTGATTGCGATACCCGATGAGCGAACGCGAGGGAATGAAGAATTCGATGCGTACGCGCGCTCCATGATTGATGAGCTTCGCGAGCTTGCCTTTTCTGCGCGATAATTTTTCCGAGACAATGCCGACGAACGCTTCATCGCAATCGATGAAAAGATGCTCCACCGGTTCGGTGAGCGTCCCGTTCTCGTTACGATAGATGACCGTCGGGCGTCCGATGGAAAGTTCGAATCCCTCACGCCGCATGGTCTCGACGATGATGGCCATCTGCAGTTCGCCGCGGCCCTTCACCATGAACGTGTTATCGGTCCCCTTTCGTTCGAGCTTTATCCCGACGTTGCGAAGCGCCTCTTTCTGCAGGCGTTCCCATATGCGCGATGCCTGGACTATCGTGCCGACACGCCCGGCGAGCGGCGATGTATTGACGCCGAATTCCATCGAGACGGTGGGCGGGTCAACGGTTAGCCGCGGCAGCGCTTTGGGATGCTCTTTCGTCGCGATGGTATCGCCTATCTCGACATTGTCTATGCCCGCAAGTATCGCGATATCGCCTGCGTCGGCCGCCGACGACTCTGCGAACACGACGCCTTCGTATATCTGAAGCCGCGTTATCGTGAGCGGCACGGTACGCGCATCCTCCTTCACGCAGACAAGGTCCTCGTTCACATGCGCGTTCCCATGCATGACGCGTCCGATGGCAAGCCGCCCGAGATAATCGGAATAGTCCAGATCACAGACGAGCATCTGGAACGGCTCATCGGTATCGTACGACGGCGCGGGGATATGCTCGAGTATCGCATCGAACAATATGTGGAGATCGGTGTTCGTATCATCGATGTTCTTCTTCACGATGCCTTCGCGTCCGACAGCGTAGAGCACCGGGAAGTCGATGTGATGGTCCTTCGCTTCAAGGTCGATGAACATGTCGTAGATCTCGCTCAGCACTTCTGCCGGCCGCGCATCGGCCCGGTCTATTTTATTGATGACGACGATGATGCTGATATTCTTCTCAAGCGCTTTCTGCAGGACGAAACGCGTCTGCGGGAGCGGTCCCTCCGCGGCATCCACGAGGAGTATCGCCCCCTCGACCATGGCGAGCGCACGCTCCACCTCGCCGCCGAAATCCGCATGCCCCGGCGTATCGAGGATATTGATGCGCACGCCGTTCCAGCGCACCGAGCAGTTCTTCGCCGCAATGGTAATGCCGCGCTCCTGTTCGAGCGCGAGGTTGTCCATCACACGCTCTTTGACCTCCTGCGAAACGCGGAACGTCCCGCTCTGCCGAAAGAGATGATCGACGAGCGTTGTCTTCCCGTGGTCGACGTGCGCGATAATGGCGATATTCCGAATGGCGGAATTCTTTTCTATGCTCATGGCTTCCTTTTGTGCAGTGCGGTCCGCTGCTGATGTGATGCCGGCGCGTAATGAGAAGGGCTATTTCCTGAAAACGACCGTCGCCGAATAGGATGTCGTGTTGCTGAAAAAATCCTCGACCTCGGCGGAGAACGTGTGCTTATACTTCGTGGGCGTGAACGTCCCCCCGCGATAGAAATACGGATCGACGCCGAAGACCTCGTCGAACGGATACCCCGGGGCGACGCAGTATTCCTGTTTCTTCTTCACGAGGAATGAAAAATCATAATCGCGTACGATCTGCCCGTCGATGTACATGCGCACGCGGCGAAGTCCCGTCTGGTAGCCGTTCTCGGTCTTATCGTACGCCTTGAGGAAGAATTTCATCTCGCCGCGGTTCTTGATGAGGAAATTGTTCCGAAGCGGCTGCAGCTTGAGATCGGTCTTCACATAGAGGCCATCGATACGCGGACGCACGGTATCACGTATCGGCGGGAGCAGCGTGAGCGGATCGACGGCCTTGTTCTGGTCCATGTCCTCGACGGTAAGGTGCAGATGCGCCCCGCCGCTGCGCCCCGTATTGCCGGTGAGCGCAAGGACATCATTGGTGGTAAGTCGCGCTATCTTCTTCTGTATCGACCCCGACGATATATGATAGTAGTAGGTGCGCACCTTATTGGTATGCTCGAGCACGACCGTATTACCCGTACCCGTTATCATTTTCGTGGGATCCTCGACATCGTCGTAATAGAACACGATCTCGCCCGGATACATCGCATGAACGGGAAGCTGGTCCCCGCCGACATCGATACCGTTATGGAAATGGTCGTTCCTGTACTCGCCGAAGGAGCTCGTGAGCCGCTGCGACGCTATGGGAAATTGCGGCACCGGCTCCGGCACAGCGATGAGGATCGCGCTCGCTGCGAACGCAAGTATGAAGAGGGCTTTGCTCATGTCGTCGGTTCGACCACCGTATCGGGTGTTATCTCCTCGGATCCTTCTGCGGCCAGGACCACCCCGCCCATACCGATAGCCGCACGTATCTTTGCCTCCAGATCACTGCGGAATTTTTCGTCCGCTTCGAGCATATCGCGGAGCTTTTCTTTTCCCTGTGCGATCTGCTCACCGTTGAGATAGAACCACGCGCCCGAGCGCGAAAGTATCTTCGTCTCAAGGCCCATGTCAATGAGAAGCCCTTCTTTTGATATTCCCTTGCCGAAGATTATCTCAAGCTCAACGATCTTGAACGGCGCGGAAAGCTTGTTCTTGACCACCTTCACTTTTATTTTATGGCCGATGGTCTCCTCGCCCTTTTTCACCCATTCGGTGCGGCGCACATCGAGACGCACGGATGCATAGAATTTGAGCGCCCGCCCGCCGGTAGTCGTTTCCATGGGGCCGGCGCCGTAGCCGGTGGCAGAGATGTTCGCACGGAGCTGATTGATGAAAATAACAACGGTGTTCGTCGTGCTTATCTGCGCGGTAAGCTTCCGGAGCGCCTGGCTCATGAGCCGGGCGTTGAGCGCCACGTGCGCATCGCCCATGTCGCCGGAAAGTTCCGCGCGCGAAACGAGCGCGGCCACCGAGTCGAGCACGTCGATATCGAACGCGCTTGATGCGACGATCTTTTCGAGGATATCGAGCGCCTCTTCGGCGCTGTCCGGCTGCGATATGTAGAGATTGTCGACATCGACACCGAGGGCTTTTGCGTAGATGGGGTCGAGCGCATGCTCCGCATCGATGAAGGCGGCGTTCCCTCCCATTTTCTGCGCCTCGGAGATGATATGGAGCGTGAGCGTCGTTTTGCCCGATGCCTCCGGGCCGTATATCTCGCTGATGCGCCCTTTCGGTATGCCGCCGATGCCGAGCGCCGCGTCGAGCGTGAGCGCGCCGGTGGGTATGGAATCGATCTTCACCTGCTGCTCGGCACCGAGCTTCATGAGCGATCCGGGGCCGTGTTTCTTATTTATTATCTCGACGATGGCTTCTATCGCCTCTTCCTTGCCTTTTGCCTTTGCGCTGTCGTCTTTCTTCTTGCTTGCCATGACGTGCTCCTTCGTTTCGACCATGCAGTATATCCTTGACACGCAAAAAATGGTAGTGCTAATGCAATGCGTGCTGCTGTTATTGAACACGGAAAATATCAAAAATAGGCCGCGGCGAACCGTGCACTACCCGCGGAGGGTCCGCATTACCATCGTGTAAAGCCGTAGGGGTCGTCCTCACGCATGAGCGGTTCAGCATAGAGCGAACTGACGACCGCGGCGGGTTCTTCAAGGAGATCATCCCCCGGCGTGTCCGGTGTGAACTGCGGCGCCGTTACCGACGGCATTATCACAAGGTCGCCCGGATCGGTCATCCTGCACCAGAAGCCAACCCCTCCCGAACCGGAAGCCACTTTCATTTCCAAGCGGTTCCACCCTGCCGTAAGCGGTATCTTCACTTCAAGCTCGTTCATACGCGGCGCCTGCGAAGGCCGCGGGGCACTCCCATGATCGACCAGGGCGCTGCCGTTCACCTTGAACGTGCACCAGTAATCACAGGAAAGATAGGCTGTCGCCGTCCGCGCACGCGTGCTGTAGACATGGGTAACGGCATAGGTGATGACGCCTTCTTTCGGCGGGAATATGTCCTTGAGGTCCATAAATCCGGCGGTCATGCCGCGGAGTATCCAGTTACGCTCACGCACTTTCGCATCGCCGGACGCGACGGCCGCTTCCGCATCGATGACATCGTTGAGTATAGGCATGACATTCCCTTTCCGTTCACGACCGATGGGGGAGATGAACACGTTCTCACGAAGCACCTGCCAGAGCGCAATATCAGCGAACGATGCGAAACGCCGCGGGCTTAATCCTGCCGTATCGCTTTCACGCATCGCCGCTCCGGCCGCGGTGAGTATCTGGCGGTAAAGCCGCTTGATGTTCCATCGAGTGCGTCTGAGATTCCTGCTCCCGTCGGAGAACTGATCGGCGGAGAGCTGTGAGAAGAACAGTCTGCCTTTTCCTTCGGGCAATGACATCATGAGCCCGTCGGCGAGTATCATACCGCCGGTCGGTGCTTTAACGAACACTTCCGCGTCGATATACGTACGGAAGTGCAGAAGTTCGGGTCCGATGTCCGCAAGGAAACTGTCGCCGCCGATAGTGCGGACAGCGGTCATGCGCTTCTTTTCCATGCCGACGGTAAATCCGGCTTCCTGCATCGTCTGCGGTTTCTGCGCCAGGATGATCGCCGTGCCGCCCTGCGCTGCGAACGCACGCGCCGCCGAAAGCTCGGGGACTTTCGCGCCGGCACCGACGAGAAGGATATCGTTCGCCGCGGAAAGCGATGAGCGCTCATCGGCGGAGATGCGTCGTGCATTGAGCGCCATGTCTTCGAAATAGGCGACACTTGCCGCGTCGGCGCGTATCGCAACGCTTTTCGCCTGCACGCCATGCGCGGGGGCATCGAGATAGCGTATCATATTCTGAAGCAGCCGCTCGGCAACGGGGTCGAGATATATCCTGTCGGTGATGTCCAGCTGCGAGAAGAGGATGATGCCCTTACCATCGCGGTATTCGATGAGCGGGCTGTACGCAAGATCGAATTCGCATTCGATGAGGGGAGAGAACGCCCCGTGATGCGGCGTTTCGATGATGACCGATGCAACAGCGCCGTAATTCCCCCAGTGGAAAATATGCGGCCATGGCCATTCGCGCATGTCCTTCGATGTCCGCGGAAGGAGCGAGCTCTCGCCGCGCCACTGCGAAAGGTCATCGGCACGGATGCCGTCAAGCACAGGGTGATCTTTCTTTCTCGGGTATACGATACGCGGCACGACGTTCTGCACACGGAAGCCGAGCGATTCGAGACTTTCCATATCCTGTTCGAGCATGAGGACGTTCAATCCCTCTCGCACATCCGCGGGCGTGAACGGCAGCGGCTTTTTCGCCGCAAGCGCTTTGTACCCGATGATGAGCGTATCGATGCCGCTGCGGTCGGCCGCCGTACCGACCGTGATCGGGCGGAACGCGCGGCGCGCAAGCACATCGGCCGTACGCCCGAAAGGATCATAGATGCCCCATTTCGATGCGATCTTCTCAATATTTTCCGGCCGCGGAAAATATGAAAGCGACAATGCATCGGTCGTAATGACCGCTCTCGTTGCCGCATCAAGTGCGGTGATAGCGAGAGATCCTGCCGCACGCTCCGTGAGCGGCGGTGTAAGTGCATCGATAGAGCGCTTCTCGACCGTGCCTGGCTTGAGCGCAAACCTTTCCTCTCCTTTCTTGAATATGCGTTCGCCGTTGAGGAATTTCCATTCCACGACGATATTCGTCTGTCCCGGGCCGTCCCATACGACACAGATGGTCTTTTCGATACGGTCCATCGATGCATAGTTATGGTCTTTCGCGGTAAAGCGGTTCGACTGGCCGCCGATGAACACAAGGAGCGGCTGCATCGTCGCACGATACGCATCGTATATCGGGCTTGCCCATGCCGGGCGGGACATGAGCTCCCGTTCCGTTCCCGGGATGTTCTCATAGAGGTACCAGCCCTTCATTTTGCCTTCATATCCCGGCGGGTGTCCGAAACCGATATTGCCGAATATCCACGGGAACAACCCGCCGCCGCTTCCCCACGCGCGGTAGGCCTTGCCGGTGTTGCGAATAAAAAGGTCCATGAACTGATAATACGATGTCCATGTGCCGACATTCGACCAGCCGCCTGCCGCGTTGAAACTGCGTTCGCCGCTGAAGGTATCCGGTTTTTCTACCGGCAACGCCAGCGCCTTGAGCGATGTTCCCACATACCGCTCGTCTTCCAGCGCATACGCCTTGTCGCCGAAATACATCGCTCCATACTCGGTGAACAGCGGCACCGTATACCATTTGAAGAAATTCGCCGAATACGGGGGGCCATGCTCGGCAGTTCCCCACGGCATATCGCCCTCCGCCGCCCATGACGAGAGATATTCCTCGCGCTCCTGAAGCGGCGCGAAGTTGAGATAAAAATTCGGCATCTCGATATCGCCGACAGCGCCGCCGTCATGATGCATGACAAGCCGTGTCGGATCGACGCGCTTTATCGTTTCCGTGCCGGCCGCTTTCCACGCGGGGGCGTTCTTCATCCGCCGCCCTATCTTTTCGGGATCGTAGCTGTCCATTGCGCCCATGGTGTTCATCGATGCTTCCCATATGATGATGGACGGACGGTTCTGCATGTCGTGCCGATGCATCCACAGCTCCATATACCGTTCGTAATCCCGCTGCACCGAAGGCGATGTCATCCCGTCGCGGACATCGTTCATCGTGGGTGCTGACATGAGCACGGCGATGCCGCGTTCATCCGCCGCATCGAGAAGTTCCTTCGAACCCGTCTGCAGGACATTGTCGACGAAAAATCCGCCGCCCCATTCGCTGCAGAACCAGGGGGCGCCGTGCGGCTGCGTGGTGACGGCATTGAACCCCATGCCCTGAAAGAATATCATCTGCGTTACCGTCGAGACGAAATAGCCGCGGCGCAGCTTGAGCGGATGACCGTTCATCATGATGTTGCGGCCCTCGGTCCATATCTCGCGGAACCCGAAGCGCACCGGCGCATACGCATCGATCGTATTCCCGCCCGCGTCCACAAGTGATGTGCGGAGCTGATACAGGTGCGGTGACTCAACTTCCCAGAGTGCGGGGTCTTTCCACGGGATGCTCATGCGTATCCGGTTTGCCGATGCGTCGAGCTGCCTTTGTCCCTGCGGAAGCCCGTCGGTCTTTCCGTTCATATCGACTACTGATGCGGCAACCGATATCCCGCCTGCGGCATAATAATCCGCGATGACGGCGATCTCTTTTTTCCGATAACTCGTCTCGATGCGTACGTTCATAAGCGCGCCTGCCGCCGAAGTCGCTTCGAGCACCACGGCACCGGCGACACCGCCCGCTGTTCTCCGGCGTATCTGCGTCTCGTCCTTCTGCGCGAGCATGCGCTGTATCGCAGCATTACGGAACGGATCGTTTATCCTGCTGTTCGATATCCCTTCCCACCATCGTGTCACCCATATCCGTATGCCGTTGCTCGCCCCTGCGGATACAGCGCCGCTGATATCGAGACGGACATCCGGCCCCTTGACCTCGCCTATCTCGCGATCGTTCACCCACACCCGCGCATCCCACATGAGATTGCTCATGATGAGACTTACGCGCCTGCCGTTCCACGATGACGGTATATCGGCATTGATGAGATACCAGCCGCTGTTGCAGTCGCCCATGTCGTCCTTTGCCCACGATGTCGCAGCACGCTCTTTGGGGAATTGCCCCGATGTCCAGCGGAACGGCAGCTTTACGGATATCCATTCCCGAACCGGTGCGTCGATGCGGACACCCGGCTGGAACAGCGCATCGGCGACAATGATGCGCTCCCGGTATTCCGCGGAGAACAATGCCGATGTGATGACGAACAGAATGGATGCAGTGAATATCCGCATGGTCGACCCCGTGGATTATTTCTTATCGATCACTTGTATGGAAACATTGTCGATATACACGTCTTTCCCCGGCGCTTCAGGGAGCGTGAATCCCGGCGAGCCTTCCGCTTTTGCCGGGAATATTTTTTTTGACGGCGCATAGCTTTTCGGTATGCACAGCGGGATATTCTCGAACGGCATGACACGCGTTGCGTCCGATATGATGAGCGTATACGTGCCGGATTCCCCTTTGGAAAGCGCATCGATGCGCACGCTGATATGATACCAGGTATTCGTCCGTATCGGTACATTGAGCGGGAAAAAACCGTCCCGCCCCTCCGGCGCAGCGCCCGAAGGACCGCCGAGCGCGATGCGTATGTACGGTGTATCAACGGGTCCGCGCATGATGAAGAAGAACGACTTCGCGTCCGCAGTGAACCTGCCCGTGAAGTATACATCGAAATCGACCGCGGTCATGGTATCGCTTCCGCCGCCGAAAACACCGGAGAGATACGGCTTCCACACCGTGCCCGATGTATGGGAAAGCCTGACCGCCCGTGTCCCGATCGCGGGCTGTGCGACCACGGCGATCTCATTGCCCTCATCCGACATGGCCACCCATCCGGCGGGTTTGCCGCCCGCCGCGCTCTTTTCAAAATCATCGCGGAGAAGATATGTTCCCGGGGACGCAGCCGACAGAACGCCGGAAAGCAGCGCACAGATCACGCATAGTCTCGCCATAACGGGCTCCTTGCATCCCTGCCGCAGAGTATATATCGCTTTCCTCTATAATAACAGATTCTCCCGCTGCCGGCACAACTTTTTACACAGCAACAATTATCATCCCCTGCCTTGTCTCCGGCCGAGATGCGCACGCCGATATTCCATGGGGGACAGGCGGTAGCGCTTTCTGAAGAATTTCAGGAAGTTCTGATACGATCCGTACCCGGTCTCGATGAGGATGCGGGTGATCGGCCTGCCGGTGACTTCGAGCAGATGCGCCGCACGCTCAAGACGATGCGACGAAACGAGATCGGTGAACGTTACGCTGAATTCGCGCTTGAACCGCTGCAGGAACGATCGATAGGTCATATCGAAATCCTCAGCGATGCTCTTCAGCCGCGACGGATCGTTATAGTGGTTCTTGACGAACACCCGTACGCGTGCCTTGAACGTATCCTGTTCGGGACCGTTCCCCGCAGGGGAGCGTCGGCATGACGACGCACGGACGACAAGCGTGGGATCGATGACGACAGTGTTCCCCCGCAGCGGCAGCTGCGCGGTAAGCATGCCGTAGAGCAGGCGTACCCCTTCCCGTGCCACCGCAAAACAATCCAGATCGACGGAGGTAAGGAGCGGACGATACTTTTTCGACAGCGCCGGTATGCATTCTATCATCCGGAAATTATCAAAGCCGATAACGGCTATATCCTCGGGAACGGAAAGCCCGCACGCGTTCGCCTCCGCGATCAGATGGTACGCGAGATAATCGTTCTCGCATAGCACTGCCTCCAGCGGCCGCGATGCGAGGTACTCATGGGCGGTCGTACGGATGAACGCGCGTTCGGCCGTACTGTATCGCGGGATGTTCGCCGCCGCGGACGCAATGGCATCGGCACGGCCGCCGACGGTGACCCCGCAGAGACGATCGGCGCGAAGCGTAAGGCCGCGGGATGAAAGTGCGGCGCGGAATGCGGCAAAACGCCTGCGGGTGTGCACATCATCACGCAATGAAAAAAATCCTATCGATCGCGCGCCTTCTCTGACAAGATGCTCAACAGCCATGGCCACGCCCTTCGCATCATCATTGACAACCGCATTGCCGGCGGGGGGAACACGGTGGAACAGCGACACGGCCGGGATCTTCCGCGCAAGCGCCTTCCATCGATCGGTCACCGCCGGGTCGCCCCATGCAAGAAAACCGATGACACCGGCGTATGATCGATACCCCTTCCGCCAGAAGTGCGCGCTGTCATCATGTTTGTCGTAGAAGTGGACATCGAGATCGAGACGGCGCATCTCCTCGCGTATGCCGTGCACCATATCGAACGCCATTTCATGCGCCAACCCGCGTCTGAGATCGAAGTGCGGGAACAGCGCTGCAACGGTATATGTCGCCATTCGTGTGTTCCCTTACCGCTCAGTTTCCGGGCATTGGCTGTATCGAGATGCTGTCATACACGACAGTATAGTCCCGCCATCATGCATCGTCAAGGCGCTTGTATACGCATGCGGACCCGCACCGTTCCGCTGTTTGATAATTACCGCCGTTTTCATATACTGTACGCGCCCATGTTCATCTACGAAACCCACGCTCACACGGCGGAGACAAGCCCCTGCGGAAAGGTCCGCGCACACGATATGGTGTCACAGTATCATCATGCGGGATATCACGGCATCGTCATCACCGATCATTACTTCAACGGATTTTTCATGAACCCGCTCAACGGCCTGTCGCAGCGCACAAAGATCGATAATTATCTTAAGGGGTATCGCCGTGCCCGCGAGGAAGGCGCAAAGCACGATATGGATATCATGCTCGGGCTTGAGCTCCGCTTTGACAGCGACCCGAACGATTATCTCGTCTACGGAGTGACCGAGGAGCATCTCTACGCGTATCCGCGTCTCAATGAGATGACGCTCTCATCGTTCTACACCTTTTCCCGGGGTACGACGATGCGGATATTTCAGGCGCATCCGTTCCGCGCAGGCATCACGAGGGCCGATCCGTCGCTGCTTGACGGCATGGAAGCGTTCAACGGGAATCCGCGCCAGAATTCTTTCAATGAAGAAGCGGCTCGATACGCGGCCGAGCATTCACTCGTACGGATATCGGGTTCCGATTTCCATCAATACGAGGACTGCGCGCGGGGCGGTATGTCATTCCCGGAGCGTGTCAGGGATAGTGTTTCGTTCGCGCACGCATTGCCGACGGGTACATGTATTCTGCCGAAGATCTGATCTAAAAAAAGGAAAGGAGTTTTCATTCGCCACTATCGCCGCCTCGCTTACCTCTCAGTATCCCACCCGCCGAATCCCTGTCAATTCCAACCGTAGCATTGAACGAATGCAAGCGGGAATATGGATCAATCCAGTGAGCGATCAGAATCTCGACATAATGAAAACAGGGACGATCGGTGCAGCGATCTATAAAACAGCACAATAATATTTCACAGCAGGTCAACGGCAATCGTCTTGAGATCCTTCATCTACTATCGCTTCAAGCCATCAATCCATTCGCTGATATATGCCGCAACCTCTTCCCAATTCTCTTGCCCGCATATGTAATGAGTTCTGCCTGCGAACTTCTTGAAGTCAATTTTGCTCGCCTTATCGGTATACGCCTTGTAGTTCTTCACATTCAATGCTGCTGGTATGATGTTGTCTTTTTCGCCTGAAATAAACAGCAATGGCGCATGCGGTTTCTTGAAATCAATTTTCCCTTCGATCGTCGTGCTGCTTCGAGGGATGTTGCGGCTTTCAGGCACGACATACTTCTCATACTCGACACTCGTCTGAGCCATGGTCATAGTATTGCAGAAAGCATACTGGAACCACGCGACATCCGGCAGACATGGTTTATCACCTTCGAATGGATTGATCGTCGGTAGATTCGCTTTCAGGAAACTCCACGAAAAGCTGGTAATGCCTTGTGGCGGTGCAGAGTCAATGCAGATTCCCGCAGTCCCTTTATCCATTTCGATCAATTTCTGGACGACAAGCCCTCCCATAGAATGGCCGATGAGTATCGGCTTTTCGGGTAGTGTATCCATGTACAATGCCAATGAACTGACTACTTGCTCAAATCGCAGAGTGCCAAGGCCGGGATTAATGATTTTTCGCAGGTCTGATGGATTGCCATCGTGAAACGGGTATGCCGGAGCATGGCACTTATATCCCTTTGACTCGTAATATTTTATCCAACCATCCCAGCTTTTCGGATTCATAAACATTCCGTGAATAAAAACAATGTTCTTGGATGCCTTGTCCGCTTTTGCCATAGTCGCAGTATTGTCATTGTATGCTGACAACGATAGCACCATCGCAGCCGTCGATAAGAGTAAAACATACCTTCTCATTGGAATTCTCCTTTACGCTCCATTGGGTTGCTGCAAAAACGGATATGACTTTTCATTTCTTACCGCTGCTGTCCGTAGCGGCTTCGCCGCCAGGCTGCGCCACAGACGCACGCATGCCTGACAGTATATTCCCTCCCCCGGATAGCGTCAATCCCCCGCATCGTCCCCTGTGCGAACGGATTCCAACCACGTCTCTCCGCCCACCCCCGGCATGCGCATCGATGCGCCCGTCGTGTCCGACGGCATCTCGCATCCGGCGGATACTATCGTGCGGCCACGTGTCGAGCGGGAACATGGGCAACAGCTATTTCCACATTTTCGGAAGTATTTTTGAGGGCGGCACTCGAAAGTATCGCTTGAATGCGCGGGAAAACGTGGCCTGATCAGAAAACCCGAGCCGGCGTGCGATCTCTACGACAGAATAAGAACCCTCGCGCAGCATCTGCTGCGCCGAATACAGCTTGATGCGCATGAGATACTGCAGCGGCGAGACGCCGAACGTCCGTTTGAAAGAATTGCAGAAGTGGCTTTCCGTGAGCCCGGCTGCCGCAGCAAGATCGCGAACGGTCAGGCGTTCATGGTAGCGTCGTCGTACGATGTCAAGCACGGGGGCGAACTGCCGCATGGCGCGGGTATCCTCTCCTCCGCTTCTTGAGGCACGGCGAACGTCTGCGCACGTGGATGCCGCGACAGCGAGCGCACCGTTGAGCGTCGCGCGCGCGAACGGTTCTGACGCGAGCACTCGATCGACCGCTGTGGAAAGCGTTTTTCCCTCATGCGTACGAAGGAAACCGGGCATTACCCGAGGCGAGATTATCTGATACCCGAGCGATCTGCTGTCCGAGATGAAGATATCGAATTCTATATACCTGAATTTGCAGCCGCTTCTGCTCGCGGTAAAATAATTTGATCCCATCGGGACTGTGACAAGATCGTCCGACGATGCACGCATCGTTCTGGTCCGGATGTCCATCGACGCCGAGCCGCTGTCGATGAGCACCATCAGATTCGCGTCCGTACGACGCTCGCGCCGTTCACCCGGCGGTAGCCGCAATGCGCCGATACTGTTGGCCCGAAAATGCGCATGCTCGAGGAGCGCATCGATCACCGCTGTGCTGTGCATGGAATGATTCTATCAAAACGATCAATACTGTCAACAAAAATATCATACGAATCGATAAAAATGCGCTGGACGATCACCCCCGTCATGGATACATTGATGTGCATAAGGAGTAAAGACAATGAAACCATGGGACCCGTATTGCATTCTGCTTTTGACATCCTTCGCGGCCGCAGTGATTTCGTGCTCGGTGAATACGCCAACAGCCCCCATCACGTCAACGGGGACACCGCCGCAGCGTTTATTTTCAAGCGATTCGTTCTGGAATCGACCAGTGCCCTCCGATGCGGTATGCGCGAACATTCAGGATATGCTCGTGAATAATCCAGGGCACACGATCACGAAACTGTATCTTGAGACCATCACCATATTGACCGCGGATTCCCGCGCACCGCTTGTGGACCTGAAACTCGGATCGGGATGGGCATATCCTGCTCGATCAACGCCCACGGGTAGTGTATTGGCACAATTCCGTCTCGCTGCGGATGCGGGCGTAGCCGAGACCACCTATACTGGGAACGGTCATTTCGGCATTTTTGAACCATCGACCGGAACATTATATCAGGGTATCGCACTGTGGCGAAGTTCCGGAAGCGGCACGATGCTCACGCATCATTTTCTCGCTCAATTCAATGTCAACGGAATATCCGACTATGGCAGTAACGGTTACCGCGGCGCAGGCTTTTCCGGACTCGGCGGGATGATACGCAAGGGCGAGATCAACAGCAGGATAGGTCATGCCCTCGCGGTGCTTGTCGATGCGCGCTGTCTGTATTCGGGTCGTTACTTCACCTGGCCGGCTTCCAAAGCCGATGATAATGCGACGAACACGATCACGGGATATCTCGGCAGTAACCCGAACTATATGATGGGAAGCTTTCTCATCATTCCGAACTCGGTGAATTTGAACGCATACACATGGAAGACGATGCAGGGAAAAGTGATCGCGACGTGCGCGCAGGAGTATGGGTTTTATGTCAGTGATGATAACGCGACCACGAACGCGTTCGCATTCGCCATGGACTACCAGGCGAACGCTGATATCGGACTTATCGTGAATCAGGTGACCGGCGCACAGACCATAGACCCCGCAAAGCTGAATTACTATTCCTTTTTCGATGATGTGTGCCAGATACTCACCCTGCTCCAGGCAGTGACCAATAATCATCCCTGATACCGTATTTGCGTTGATGATATTTTTGCGTGCACCGATCGATACCGTGTACATCAGGAACACTATATTCTTTCGTGCACGGAATGCGATATTCCATGCGTACGATCCATGGAGAGGATACGATACGCTCACGCTCGACAATAACTGCCGGCGGCAGCCGCCCGGTACGCCGATGTATCTCTTCGGGAAAGGCGTAGAACACACTGTGGGATCATGCTGTTCCTTGTTTCAACATGGCGATCGATATTCTGTTGACTTCACTTTGTTTTGCTGTACAATGCCGTCGTCCGCAAAAGTCGTTCCGAGGAATAGTATGAAGCGATCGTGCGCTGCTTTCATCATTTTCACCGTACTTACCGCGCTCTCGTTCGGACAAGTGCTGCCGATAGCGGTGCTCGAGCTCGCCGCGAACGGCGTATCGCCCGCTGACGCAAAAGCGGTCACGGGCCTTCTGCAGAGCGAATTCGCGGCCAATAAACGCTATCGCGTGATCGAACGGGGCAATGTCGAGTCCATCCTGAAGGAACAGGAATTCTCCCAGACCGGCTGTACCGAAAGTTCCTGCGCGGTCAAGATAGGGAAAATGCTCTCCGTACGCGCCATGGTTTTCGGGAGCATTTCGAAGCTCGGCGAAAGCTTTTTCATCGCGGTGAACATCGTCGATGTGGAGAGCGCCGCCGTCATAAGCACATCGAAAGCGAAGGTGTCGAAGCTCGACGACGCCGATGATGCGGTACGCGAAATAGTCGCCGCCCTCGGCGAGGGGAGATCCAAGACGACCGAGAGCGGCATACGCATCGATATCGCCTTACCCGATGTGGGCGCCATAGTCTCCAACGCGATAGCATCGTCAACACGGCCGCTTGCATCGGAGAAGGCCGCCTCGACAGCAATATCGGCGTCCGTAAGGCCGCTCGTCGCCCATCCGGGATACGCGGTATGGCCGGTCAATTTCTCGATCGTACACCCGATCAGCATTACCGGTTTTGAGCGCCGCGGCACCATAGTCTTCTTCTCCGTCGGTGTGATAACCACGTTTACCTATCGCCTGTACGGCCTCAACGCGTGCGGTATCGTAAGCATTATGGAAGAAGACCTCGCAGGGCTGTCTGCTTCGGGCATCGGCAATGTTGTCAAGGAATACGGCTGGGGTATGATGGCTGCCGGCATATTCAATGCGGCGACCGATGCCGGGTTACTCGCGCAATTCGCCACGGTGAATGTGTGCAGGAACGGCGGCGCTCTGTTCCAGGCAGGGGCCGTCAATGTATCAAAGAACGCCCGCGGTGCCCAGATAGGCGTGGTCAATGTAGCCTCCGGAAGCCTTATCGGCGTTCAGATAGGCGTGGTCAATGTCGCAGGCCGGCTGGGGGGCGTGCAGATAGGCGTGGTCAATGTGACCGGCGAGGGCGGTCTGCCGTTCATGCCGATAGGCAATATCGGGTTCGCGTTCTGACCATGGGAATACGCATCAGAACGGACGCGGAAATGCCGCAAAAAGTCGTCAAGCAAGCGATGGATCGCCTCGATAATGGATACGTGTACCTGCATTAAGGTACCGGGAGGCATCGTATGGCACACGCTTCATTCAAGAACATGGTAAAGCGCTTTGCCGGTGTACAAGGGCTTGATGTGGCGCTTACGCTGAAGAGCGGGAACGTCATCCATCTCGGCGACTATTCGGTACAGGGCGACAGGATACTCGGCAGCCGCTCGACAGCGCGGATGAACGATGTCACATTCATGGAAGTTGAAAGCATCGAGTAGCATACGGAGCGATACGATGAACAAAGGACTGGAAAGCTACAAAAAGACCGATGTCAACACATCGTCGCAGGGAAAGCTCGTCGTGCTCCTGTACGACGGGGCGATAAAATTCCTTGAGAGCGCGCTTGCCGTCCTCGGTCAGAAGCACAAGACGGAAGAAGTACATACGAACATCATCAAGGCGCAGGACATCATCGTCGAGCTTCTCGCTTCGCTCAATTACGAAGCGGGTGACATTGCGCAGCGCCTCGCATCCATCTATACGTATATGAACAAACGCCTCCTCGAAGCGAACGTGAAAAAAGAGCGCGCGCCCATCGCCGAGGTCGTCGGATACCTGAAAGAGCTCCGTGAGGCATGGGCAAAGGCCGCCGATCAGCCGACGAACGAGGATAAGCCCACGGCCGCTGCGGTTAAGACCGGCAAGATCAATATCAGCGGCTGAACCGATGCAGCATCTCACCCATTTCGCCCTCATCATTCTTGCTGCAGCATCGCTCATGGCGAGCGGCGGCGGGTCGTCAGCGCCGAAAAGCACACCATCGTCGGGATCGTCCGGCGAATCGAAAGGGTCATCATCAAGCTCATCATCCGGTCCGTATATCCCGAAAGCGAGAACGCCCGCAGAACAAGCCGAATTCGACCGATTACGACCGCAATTCGAATTCTATTACTTAAAAGAAGTGGGCCCCCCGCGCGTCATCCCGAACAAGGGCATCCTCTTTACCTATAGCGAACGTGATACGCATGCAGCGCGTACCGCATCGCATGACACATCCGCATCGAAAAAGAGCGGTCATGATGCTCATGGACACATGCCCACGGCGAAGCATCGCAAGCCCGATGAAAAGGTCGTGGAGGTATCCGGCGACTTCATGAACTGGGAAGGCGCGGTGCCGATGATAAAAGGGACGAACGGTATCTATTTCTATCTGCATGAGCAGCCGTTCAAGAAAGAACGGTATGTGCTGAAACAAGGCCGATATTTCTACCGCTATCGTGTCAACGGCGTATGGGTGAACGATCCGTCGCAGACGAACGTCGACTATGACAATGCCGGCCAGCGGGTGAGCTATTTCAGTGTTGCGAAGGATACCCGGTTCTTGCGGACGAACCCGCTCTATCATGACGACGACCGCAATGACAGATCGGTCACGTTCTTCATGAGCAATGCCGCCGCACGCACGGTGTATTTCACCACCGACCGCCACGATTTCGATCCGCGCCGCTTCACGATGACGCTTGCCGACGGCGTGTGGAGCATATCGTTCAGCGAAGAGGACATGCCCGACGGCGGCTACTATTATAATTTCCTCGTCGACGGCGTTTGGACGCTCGATCCGAAGAACAGGAACACGTTCGAGGACAAACAGGGGCGCAAGCATTCCTTCGTGCTCATCGCGCGCACCGTGCGCCCCAACGAATAGAACCCTATATCCGAAAAGTTACATTCCTTTTCATTGCACCCTTTCCCTCCCCGTATGATATGTTGACCTCAACGCCGCTGCGAGAACATCTGTTCCGCGTGCTGCGTCGGCTGCCGTTGCGCAGACGATTGACAATCGTGCAAAAGGTACATATCATAGTGTGGACACGGTACTACAGTACAAATAACATTCACAAGGGGCAGATATGAAATTCGAACGCATCGTCCTCATCGTCCTTCTCGCGGTCGTCGCCGCATTCGGCGTCATCATCGTCATTCTCCTCAAGCCGCAATTGCCGCAGCAAGCGGTCACACCGACAGTGCAGACGAATATCGTGGGAACAGAGCCGGTACCGCCAACGGGAAAGAAACCGCCCGTACGCACCGATGTGAAACCAGCGGTCGCCGGGGAGTTCATCGTCATCAGCAAGACCGACGGCGTGGTGAAGGACATCAACGACAGTTCGTCCTATCTGTTCAAGGTCGGGGCGGGCAATGAGCGCACCTCCGCTCTTGTCATCACCGCAGGAGGCGCAGCATTCGCCGAGGTGCCGCTTGTCCGTGAGGAAGCGTTCCTGGTCTCAGAAAAACCCGTTTCAGGGTTCAAGGCCGGCACGACCTATACATTCAAGCTCAAGAAAGGCGGAAAATCGGTGGTCAAGATATGCCGCGAAAGCGATTCTCAGGGACCTGTCATCGATGCGAACGCACCCAATACGGTGAACGGTTTCTATGTCAAAGGAAAGCCGTATTCGATAAAGGCGCGTATCGTCGATTCTTCGGGGATAGCGAAAGCGTATGTGTCCTATTCCACCGGCACGACCGCCGCGATGTCACCCGCCGGGAGCCTATGGTCGTCGACACCGGTAACATTCGCCGGGGACCCGGAAAGCGTAACAGCGACGATAACGGCCGTTGATGCGTTCGGTCGCGGCAATAAGTCGCAGAAGACACTCGCCATCAAAGCGGCGAAGCCGTTCATTGCAAAGATAACGGTAAAGAACAACGGCCGTGCTGCGCCCGGTATATCGTTCATGGACGAGAACGAGAAGGCCTACACGACGGACGGTACGGGCAGTTTTTCGGTAAAGCTCATCGACGGCATGCCCCTTGAGATATGGCCGGTCGACGATGAGGATAAGAAGACGGTGCTGAAACTCACCAGCGCCGACCCCGATAAGGTCATCGATCTTACCTCAGCGCCGATTGTACCCGATCTTGTCATCAATTTTCGTTTCCTTGACAATATTCCCGCGGGCGAGATCGATATGAAGATAACGGCATATGTCATACCGCATTCTGACCGCATCATCAAATTCTCCGCTGCAAGTGCGGCCATGCTGGACGGGGTGACCGTGTTCTCGCGCACCATCGCCGGGGCCGATGTAAAAAAGGGCGATGCGCAGCGCGTGCTCTATACGCTCAAGGATTTCTTCACCGGCGCTTCACAGACGCTCTATAAGGGGGAAAGTTACGACTGGGCGTATACCGTCGAGGCGAGTTCCGCCGGAAAGGTCATCATCGAGGGCAATTCGACGCGCTTCGGGAAGGTATATTTCCCCATCGACCGCGCAAGTGCGCCGGAGATGATCATACGCTACGAACAGCCGACAGCCTCCGCCGTCGAGGGACTCTAGCGTGAACGAACGGATGTGCTGATGCGCCTCTTGATCCCCGCCGCCCTCCTCTGCGCGGTCATGCTCGGTGCCGAAAAGGAAGTGGCGTATTTTGAAAAAATGCCGCTTACCTCCATCCGTGAGATGCGTACCAAGGTCATGCAGTCGCGCTGCTACAGCGCCTTCCGCGTTCGGTCGGCTGACGCCGAGCGCATACACGTCTTCGAGAACGGCGCGATATTCGCCTCGTTCACCGTAGTAAAAGCCCATTTCCTCGAGGACGTGCAGGATGAATACGCCGATCTCTTCGTGAGCGGGACAGCGGGCACGTTCTTCTATAAGACATCGAAGAACAACTGTTATGTCATGCCGATCGCGAAAGGCGATGATGTGACCATCGACATTGACCGCATCAACGGCCTCAATGCGGGGAAGACGATGAACTCGCTCATACACATGACCGGCCCGCGCGGGGCATGCGTGACGAACGGGATCGTGCAGGCGTTCCGCTATTCGTTCGATCGCGCCGGGCGGCTCATCTACCGTGTGAAAACGGATTCCTCGTACCGCATCGTGCTCATCGATCCTCCGCATACGCTTCTCGCTTATACGAACATAAAGCCGAACAACATCATCAATGCGACCGGTCGATCGCTCCCGGTGTTCGAGAACATCGACGATGAAGTCGCCGCGCGTCTTATGGCCGTGAACGTGGACCGCATGGTCTGGTCGCTCGCTCGCGCGTCAGCCGATCGCATGCTGTCGCTGTTCGATCCCTCGCCGAATGCCGCCATCGCCCTCCTCACGAACGGGGCGAACGCCGCTTTCACCGGAAATGCCGCCGAGCTTGCCGACACGTTCAACAGCGCGCTCAACTATGTCGGCAATGATGATGAGCGCCTTTTCATACACGCGCGGTATTCCAATCGCCTTGACATCATCGCATCTTCGCCGTTGTCAAAAAGCATGGGCGAACGGTTCAGGATACCGCCGAGCAATCGCATAGACACGAAGCGGCAATCGTACCTTGATGTGTACGGCACGGCCGCTTCCGAGATCCGTTCCATTGCGGGTGATCCGACGAACTATCTTTCGCTCTATTCGCGGAGCGCTGTCGCCGACGCCGTCCTCCCTTTCACGCGCATGCCGAGCGTTCCCGACCTTACCTCGATGATGATAGCAGAGTCGGACGATGACGGCAAGCGTGTACGCATCGGCCGTCTTTCCTTCACTATCGAGGACCGCGAGCGCACGGCCTTCGAGATTAAAAAAGCGCTTGTCATCGGTACGAAGCTCTGGCTGCTCATGTCAACGACATCGCGCATACCCGAGGCGTACCTCGACTGCATCGACATGGCGAAAGAACATGGCATTGCCGTCAGGAAGCACGACGACCTCCTTGCAGCCGGACGGATCATACGCGGCGATTACTACGACGATCTCGTCGAGGTGGCGAGCAATAAGCTTCTGGTGTTCCGTCACGAATCGGGCCGCGATGCCGAACAGAACAGGTTCATCTCTGTCGATGTATCCTCAGCAGAGTTCAAGCAGGAGCGTACATCGCTCGGCTCTACCGTTCCCGCGGAAGAAGTATTCGACATCAGCGTAACGCCCATGGATGCCAGGAGCGTATACCTTGCGATACGCGCACGCAGCCGTACGGTGCATTTCATGTATAACGGTACGTTCGCCGAGCAGAAGAACAGGGAAAGTGTAACGCCCGTCATCGCGGTCCCATGCCGCGGCGAGCGCTATCTCTATAAATACACGTCAGCAAAAGGAGAATGATATGCGCACCATCACACGAGCGATAGTCCTGTTAGCGTCGGCGGCACTCATGTACCCGGCCGCGTTCCGGTTCAATATCGATTACACGCCGCGGCTGAACCCGGTCACCGGTCTTGTCGGCGATGATATCGACCGCTCATCCTACATCTTCCATATCCTTGTGTTCAATTCGCTCTTCGCGCAGATGCAGGACCCGACCTACAACGTCGAGTACACGGTCGACGCGGACCTGGGGCTTGCCAAGGACAATTACATCGATGTCATCACCGGCGGCGGGAGCGAACGCGTGTACATCAAAAGCCCGCAGGCGGGAAAGCTTAAGGCGGAAAAATTCACGGTGAAATTGAAACCCGGCGTCACCTGGCATGACGGCACGCCCCTTACCGCGGACGATGTGGTGTTCACCTTTCGTGTCGTGCGGGGTACGCTCCACAACACCTCGGTCGTAAGCGACATCAACACCTACCTCAAGTTCAAAACGCTCAATATCGAGGACATCACCGCGAGTGACGAGCTTACGCTCACGATAACCACGAAGGAAGAACTGCCGGCGAGCGATCTCGCGAAAATGCTCTCGTTCATGTACGTGCTCCCCCGGCATAAATTCATCGGTTCCAACGAGACGATGGCGCCGAACTATAATTTCTACGAACTCGAAGGCGATGCGGCAAAGCGTCTTGATGCGTTCAACAAAGCCCCCGTCGGTACCGGCGCGTTCAAATACGTGAAGCGCACCGACAAGGGCGACGGTTACACCTTCGTCCACTATCTCGAAAAGAACACCGCCTACGGAGCGGTAACGCCCGGTATCAAGGACTACAAGGGGAATATCGACGCGCTGCAGGTGTATGAGATCGGTCAGCAGGACGACCTCGCGAAGATAAACCTCCTCGGCAAAGGGCAGATCGATATCATCTTCAACATCATACCGCGCCTTTCGCTCGTACAGAAGCTCAAGGACAGCACGTTCTTCGGTAAGATCGACTACATGAAAATGCCGTTCCCGGAAAAGATGTACGCGCTCGTGTTCAATCTCGACGATGCCAATGCGGGTAGCAAGGGCGGCGCGAAGTTCGCATCAAAGGACACTCGCCAGTTCTTCAGGAATGCCCTTAACTTCGAGGACTTCTCGTATCAGGTACTCGAGGATGCCAAGGGCTCACGCATCGACGTGCTTTTCAATCCGATATTCTCCCCGTACCTCATCGAGAAGTACAACACCTCGTCGGGCGAAAAACGCCTCTACGACCATCTCGGCGATTGGGATAAAAAGAAATTCCACGGTGAAATAAAGCCCAAGGATTTCCAGATGCGCCTGACGGGCGACTACCGTAAGCTCATTTACGGGAAAATAGACAGCGTGCAGATATCAGTCGAGGGGATGGACTCCAAAGAGCAGAACATGGACTATCTCCTTGCGAACATCCTTAAGGAACATCTGAACGCCATCGGACTCGGGAGCATTTCGATAAAGAACATACCGAACAAGAGCGAGTTCAGGAAGAAGATAGTCAATAAGCAGTTCGATATGGCCATTTACTCGTGGCGCTATACGCTCAATGTGTACCGCGACTTCTACATATCGAAGAAAAAGCAGACGCTCCCGCTCGACAAGCTCACCCACCTCAACAAAGAGATCATCGACGTGGTGAAATCGATAAATGCGCTCGACGCGGAGACCGCGCTCTGGCGGCTTACCACGCAGTTCTACGACAATGAGACGATGGGGTGGCTCTTCTGTTTCGGTGTCAACTCCTATTACCGCAAGGACATCATGAAGAAATTCAATATCGGCAGCGAATTCAACCAGAACCCGGGGCTCTGGCTCGTGCAGGAGATAACCGGTGCTGCGGATGATGTGAAGAAGAAATAGAACACGGTGGCTGATAACTATCGATAAACGGATGATCGATGCGTAATAGTAAAAATGTCATGAGCATGCTCGTTTTCTATGCGGCGGTGTATTGTGTCGCCACCGCGGCGGTGACGTTCATGCTCCTCTATTTCGCCGACATGTTCCACATCGAAGAGGGGCAGAACTATTTCGCCAATTACCGCGACGCATGGGGCGCGGGGCTTGCGACGCTTTTTGACAGCGACAATTCACTCGCCTCGTCGTTCATCAATACAACGGTGTTCTGCCTCTATTCCTATGCGATGATATTCATCATCACCATGCTCGTGCCCATGCTCGTCGTCGTCATTCGCGCGCATTTCGTCAATCATCCGGTCATGGTGTGGCTCACGCGCATCGTCGGCGTCACGGTATTCATCGCATCGTTCCTGCCGTTCGTCGTGACAGCGACGCTCGTGGAATTCCTCACGGACTTCTATGCGCTCAAGGTCATCGTGGTCGTCTTCGGCGTGGGCATTACCCATTCGATAATACGCCAGATGGAGATAAAGTTCGGCTACGACATCGACAACGAAGGCTATGTGGAATATCTCGAGTATGAGGGCTACTCCACGCTCGCCATCGCGTATCTCATCATGCGTAACAATGTATCGTTCCTCATCAACATCCTCGCGAAGAACCTTACGCTCCTCATCTCAACGATAATCTTCATCGAGATGATACTGAAAGGGAATTCCGGCTTCGGACCGGCGATACTGCGCAATCTCGAAGTGCTGTTCAATAAGCCCAACGAATTCTTTTTCGCCCTCGGCAATCTCTTCGTCATCTGTGTGGGCATCATGGTGATCTCGTTCATTCTCCAGACCGGGTCATTCCTGTTCTGCTACGCCTTCGATAATAAATTCCGCGGCATCACCGACAGCAATGTAAAACGATTCTTCCCCTGGGCGAGGCATTGATGCGCCGCGCATTGCCGTTCATACTGTCAGGGGCACTCATCTGTGTGCTTGTCATCGCTCCGCTCATCGTCTATGCGCTGTATTACAACGACCTGCGCGTCGAGGCCTCGGGGTTCCAGAAACCGCGCCGATTCCTTGAGAACAAGGAGATACTCGTCATACGCCCCGCCGTCATCACCGCCGAATACGATATCATGCTCACGATATGCGACTCATGTGCGGCGCTCAATAACGGCAGCCGCTCGCAATGCAGAACATGCGGCAAGCCCATCAATAATTTCCTGTTCGGGGTCACCGAAAAGACGACGAACATAACGATACGGGAACTCAATCTCGGGGCCATCGATTCGTACGACGGCTATCGCACGGTGTTCTCGGCATTCGTGCTGTCGACGCCGACGACGATAGCCTTTCTCTCATCGATAATCGGTGTGTCGCTCCTCACGCTCATCCTCTCATCGATATACGGGATAAACAAGGTGATACCGCGCCGCTACCGGAGAAGTTCAGCCACTCCGTTCACAGGAACGCTCGCCTTCATCGGTTACGGGTCACGCATATTCTATCAGATACTTCTGTCAGTGCCGGCCATTCTCACGATACTGCTCATCGCGGTCGGTTTGAAGGGAACATCGGTATCCTCCGCGTCGTCGATATACTTCATCGTCGGGGGCATCGGCTTCATCGTCACCTCGGAATTCTTCTTCTGGTTCAAGGAGCGCATCGAGAATAATCGTGTGCGCGAGGATGTGTCGTATCTCGAGGTCATCGGCTATTCGAAACCGCGCATCGTTCTCTATCTGATACGCCATTACTGCTTCGAGGGCATCGTCACGCGCGTGGCCTACGCGGTCATCGCGGGATTCATACTCGAATCGGGATTATGGTATCTGCGCGAGAGCGGGAACCTCAAAAGCATGGACCTCTACCCCTTCTCGATCGGCAAATTCCTCGTGCAGATAGTGCGTTCGTTCGCGGCGGATATCGGCGGCGGAACGTTCCTCTTCCATCGCGAGGTCATCTTCATTACCGCGTACTATTTCTGTCTGTTCATGATGATATACACGCTCGGCAAGGCGGTGTCGTCATTAGCGCGAAGCGGAGAGGCCCATGAAATTAAGCATTAAGGGGCTCACCGCATCGCCGCTTGCCAACCGCGGCAAGGTGATACTGTCCGATATCTCCCTCGGGCTTGACCCGCATGAGATACTCTTCGTCGTCGGACAGAGCGGCGCGGGAAAATCGACGCTCATCAAGGCGATATTGAAGAACAACGACCGCCATGTAGTGCACTCAGGGAACATCGCCATCACCTCGGATGCCGGTGATCATGTGGATCTCCTGAACGAAAGCGCGTCCGGGCTCTACACGAAGAACGCTCGCGTCATCGGAAGCCGCTTCGCGCGCCACCTGAAACACCTTGAGAACGTGCGCAAAAAATACTTTGCCTACATTCCGCAGAACTTCCATGTGTTCCACAAGCTCGTCCCCGTGATAAAACAGATATACAATGAACCGGCACCCGCGCGCGGCGTGCTCTCGTCACTCGCTGAGACGGCGCGATTCATACTGCCGTCACGGGCGAGCGCGCATAAAGCCGAAGTGATGCGCCTGTTCAAGGAAGCGGCGCTTGAGCTCGACTCGCTCACCGGGGATACGCTTACCATACGCAACAATGAGCGGCTTTTCACGGGAAAATTCCAGGACGATTTCTCCGTCGGACAGGTGCAGCGACTCTTCCTCTCGAAGATATTCAAGAAAAAGGGCCGCATACTCATCGTCGATGAATTCATCCGGAACATCGACCCTGATACCGCCGACATCATACTCGACACGCTCTTCGGAAAATTAGCCGACGGCTATTTCAACTCCTCTATCATCATCAATCACGATCTCGATTATCCGAGCATACGCAGCCTCCCCGACCGGCTTGCCGGCACGAAATGCACCGCGAGCGTGGTCATCATGTACGGCGGGCGCATCGTGGAGCGCGCTCACCTTTCCGATTTTCTCGCGAGCCGCAACATAAAGCATTACTACGCGCAGCTCTTAAGCGATTCGTTCTTCAACAAACGTCTCGACCGCGGCGAAGCGGTGTTCACCTGCGTCAATACGTCCTGCACGAAATACGAAACATGCACGGTGAAGCTCGATATCAACGAGTGCCCGTATTATCTCGACAAGCAGTACTGCCCCTATTTCGCGAAATGCAGCACCGAGGGCGCGAAGCAGTGCAGTGCTGTCGAAAATTTCGTCTGCCCGTTCGATGAGGGCATGGTGCGTACGGCCCCTGTGAACGACCCCTCGCTTGCCCTCGTCATACCCGATCATGGCGGCACACGCGGTACGCACGCCGCGGGAAAGCCGATACTCACGCTGGAACACATCGATTTCCGCTACGGGAACAATGAGCGAATCTATGAGAACTGTTCGCTCACTGTACATGAGAACGAATTCATCTTCCTCTCGGGGAATTCCGGTGCCGGAAAATCGACGGTGGTGAAAATAGTCACCGGTCAGATAGCGCCCGAGGGCGGCACGGTCACGTATTCCGACGGCACCGTCTATTTCGAGGACGGGCGCTATATCCATAACAGGCGCATCAGCCCCTATTTTCGCTACATACCGCAGCTCGTCAATGAATCGTTCGGCAATGCTCGCATGACCGTCGCGGACTACCTCACGCGCTCGTTCCGCTACTATAGGAGCGTGTACCGCGGGATGGATTGCCCGCCGATAACCGATGCGCTCATCGGAGAGAAACTCACCTTCGTGAACCTCGACCGCTCCTTCCTGACGAAAATGCTCTCGGAACTCTCCGGCGGCGAGAAACAGCGCCTCGCGATAGCGCGTCTCCTCTACTGGCCCGCGGCGATGCCGCCGAGCGTGTTCATCTTCGACGAAGCGCTCACCTCGCTCGATGTGAACGTGAAATACAAGCTCCTCAATCTCATACTCGACGTCGTGTATTTCGGGCTCAAGGTGAGCATACTCATGATATCGCACGACAAGGAGACCGTCGGCATCATCCGCGATGAGATGGACCGGCGCGGCGGACTTTTCAGCCAGTACGTCGTCAACAGCACGGCTAAAAATCTCGATAAAAAAATATGAACGGGAGGACATCATGAATCACCTGAGGATCATCTGTGCGGGGGCATTGCTCGTCATCATTTCCTGCGCCACACCGCCGGTATGGCGGGAGGTGAACGGCGTGCGCCGTAATCTCGCCGAGGGCAACAACTATATCTCCGACTGTGCCGTACGGGAGTCGCGCGATGACCTTTCAGAGACCGTGACGCTCGCGCTCGAGGCGGAGAACGACCGCAATAATTTCCGCTACGAGGGGGACAGCCGCTGGTATTATATGCAGGTCGATGAGAACGTCTACGCGAAAATAGCCGCCGCCGATGCGGACGCGCGGCATATCATGCTCGGCAGAACGTTCGTGTTCGCGGACGTGTACATCGAGAAGGGAAGGCACAGCGTCGAAGCGATACGGTCGATAACGAACGTGAAGACCGCAGCGGAGGACATACTCTCCCCGGTATCCGTTGTCGTCAAAAAGCTTGCCGTACCGCCCTCCGGCACCAACGCCGATGTCAACAATGAGCATCGCTTCTTCATCATGTACCGTGTGAGCGATCTTACCTGGATAAAGTCGACCAATACGAGCGTCGGCCGTACCGAGCTCATACGGAAGATGTTCGATACGAAGATCGCCGGCGAGGGCTTCTGTACAACCGTGTTCGATTTCGCAAAGTCGCTCTACGCCGCGAAAAAGTACGATACGATCGATGCAGTATCGACCTATCTTACCGCGAACGTGAAGCGCGATGTGAACGATGTCTATCAATCCGATAAAAGCAATCCCTTCCGGAAGAACAATGCGTATTACATCAACGCGCTCGCGTTCTGGCGGCTCGCGGCGTACGCGAAGGAGCGTTCGCTCTATGCGTCCGCTGCTCTCGAGTTCAAGCGCGCAATAGCGAGAACACCCGATCATGAGCGCATGGTGAACCAGAAGTATGCGCTCATCGCGGGAATGCTCGCCAGGGACGCCGAGGATATGGCGGCTGACACAAAAGGGGCGATGCTCCGCTTCCACCTTTTCAACCGCTCGAAGATCTCCGATCTGTCGGAGTTCTAGCCGCGGGGCCGCCAATGCGTTCTTTCGGGATCGCCGTCTGCCTGTTCGCAGCCCTCTCTCTCACTGCGGACGTTCAGAAGGTCGGCGTCATTACGTTCCGCGCCGATACCTTCACGGATGAAACGGCGATAACTTCGTTCAACGACACCCTGTCCGAAGAAATGGACAAGGTGTTCAAGATATTGTTCGATTTTGAATTCTCCTACGCGCCGATACACGGTCCGTATCCCGATGCCGCGCGGGCTATCGCCGCCGGTACAAAGAACGGCTGCCAGTTCCTCGTCTATGCGCAGTTCGCCGTGAGCAACGGTGCGCCGAACATAAGCGCATATCTCGCCGAAGGCCAGCGTATCGTCGGCATGACGAATATCGCCGCCGAGAACGCTAAAAGCGCGGCCTATGATGCCGCCATGTATGCATGCGATATGTTCAACGGCGCGCTCATCGAGAAAAAATACAAGCGCTCCGAGAACAAATTGTCCGAGGCGCAGCGCGCGGCGATGGGACGGAACTACAAGGAGGCCAACCGCCTCCTCATGCAATGCGATCAAATGGACCCGAAAGTGGCCAATCTCCGCAAGGAGCTCGCCGTCATTGAAGCAGAGGAAAAATACCGCGAGGCGAAAGAATCGTTCCAGCGCCGGGAATACGACAAAGCGCTCTCCCTCCTCTCCGATGCGCGCGAGCTTACCACCGATGGCGCGGTAAAACGGGAAGCCCTGGAGGATGATATACGCTTCCGCCGCGGTGCCGAGGATCGCTATCTGCAGGCGACGAACGCCTTTGAGAACGGCAGTTTCGATGAATCGAAACGCATCGCTACCGACCTCCTTGCCGCGGACAGGGCGGAAGCGAACCGCTATAACGAGCTGATACGCCGTTCCGACAACGAGTTGCGCTCCGCCGAAATTTTTCGCAGTGCCATAGCGCGGGTTGACGAGCGTAACTATAGCGCCGCACGCGACCTCATCGGGCAGGCACGCGGATACTCCAGCCGCGATGCAAAAAAGTACGATGAGCTCGATAGCCGCATCACCCGCGAGATAGGATCGGCGGAACGATACCGCCGCGCCGAGGAACTCATCCGTGAAAGCCGCTATACGGAGGCGAGGGAGCGCATCGCCGAGGGAAAGGACCTGAACAGCGCTGCTGTGGGGAAATTCGAGGAGCTGGAAAAACGCATCGAGGAAAACGTTCTCCGCGCCGATGCACTGTTCACCCAAGCGACCAATGCGTACCTCAGATATGATCATTTCGCCGCGAAGAACCTCCTCGGCGATGCGAAACGGCTTAACCGCGATAATAGCACCGCATACGAGGCCCTTGAACGGCAGATAGAGAACGAGGTGAGTGCCGAGGACAAATTCCGAAAAGCGGAATTCTTAATAGACGCTCTAACAAGAGCTTTTTG